>DATABT010001049.1:0-17535 GCA_036259455.1 Longimicrobium sp.
GCGCGGCGGCGCAGCCAGACGGCCACGCCGGCGCCCGCGAGCGCGACCACCACGGCGCCGACCAGCACGCCGTGGCGCTCCATGAACGGCTCGTAGGGATGCGTGGCCGTCATGTCGCACCGCCCGGCCCTGTAATCGTAGCTGCCGCCCTGCTCCACGCACGCATCCACCGCCCACGTCTCGCGCAGCGTGAAGTACGCCAGCGGAAGCAGGAGGACAAGCAGCAGAAGGCGCAGGCGCCGCATTCCCGTCATCGCACGCCGGCCAGCGTGAGAACGAAGAGCAGCGCCCACTGTGTGCCCAGGTGGCTGTCCTTGGTGTCGAACCACTCGCCCAGCGAGTGCGCGCCGCCGCCGCTTCCGCCGCCGTCGATGGTCACCGACGGAATCCCCAGGCTGATGCCGATGTTGGCGTCCGTGCTGCTGGCCCCGGCCGGGATCTCGTCGAGCCCCAGCGCGCGCCCGGCGTCCCGCGCGGCGCGAACGATGGCGGCGTCCTCCGGCTGGCGGCCCGCGGGGCGAATGCCGATGGTGTCGATCTCCATCGTCAGCCGCTCGCCCTGGCTCCAGCGCGCGTTCTCCTCGTCCAGCGCCTGGCGGATGGCGGCCTGGAAGCGCGCATCCAGCTCGTCCAGCGCGGCCGCGTCCACCGAGCGCATGTCCACCTGCATCGCCCCCGTCATGGCGATGGAGTTCACGGACGTGCCGCCCTCGATCACCCCCACGCTGAACGTGACCCGAGGATCGCTCGGCACCTGCAGCTCAGAGATCTTCGCGATGGCGCGGCCCAGCGCGTGGATGGGGTTGGGCGCGCCGAAGTCGCCGTAGCTGTGGCCGCCGGGACCCTTGTACGTAACCGTGTAGCGATGGCTGCCGACCGCGTCCTTGGTCAGTCCGATGCCCACGCCATCCACGGAGATGAAGTAGTCGATGCGGTCGCGCATCTCGGTGTTGAACAGGTGCCGCACGCCGCGCAGGTTCCCCGGCCCTTCCTCGCCCACCGTGCCGACGAACACGATGGTCCCGCGCGTGCGCACCTGCGCCTGGTCCAGCGCGCGGGCAACCCCCAGCAGCACGGCCAGCCCGCGGCAGTCGTCGGCGATGCCGGGGGCGCGCAGCGTGGTTCCCTCGCGCCGCACCGTCACGTCCGTCCCCTCGGGAAAGACGGTGTCCAGGTGTCCGGAGATGACGACGACGGGCTCGCCCGGCTCCCCCGGCCGCTCGGCGATCACGTTGCCCTCGGCGTCGATGCGCACGTTGCGCAGGCCCAGCGCCTCCAGCCGGCGGCGGTAGTCCTCGGCGCGGCGCTGCTCCTTGAAGGGCGGCGCCTCGATCTGGCAGATGGCGATCTGGTCTTCGATGGTCTGCGCCTCGCCGGCGCGCGCATGCTCCAGCGCCTGGCGCACGCGCGGGTCCTCGTCCGGCACGGGCAGCCGCTGCGTCTGCGCGGCGGAGGCGATCAGCAGCGCCGGAAGCGCCACGGCGACGGTGCGGACGGGGTGCAGCATGGTCGTTGCTGGTCAATGCGGAAGATGCGACGGTCCGCCGCGAATGTAGGGACGAAGGATGGAGGACGCGAGGGGGGCAGCCTCCGCGCGAGCGTCCCCCTCCGGGCTCGCAACCTCGCCCGCCTCCCCCAAATCACCCCCGCCCCGGGGCTGGGGGAGGGGTCGACCGCCGTTGAGGAACGAGCAAAAGGCCGGTCGGGGGAGAGGGCCCGCCGCCATGCGCGAACCGTCCGCCGTCCCGCGCCGTCGTGGGGGCTCCTGGATCTCGGGGCAGTCCCAGAGCGAGCGGCGGTGGAATAGCCACCGGAGCGCCTCCGCGTGACATACCGAGGTGGGCAGCGGGAGAACTGAGCGGAAGGAAAACGAGGCCCTCCGCCCCAGACTGGAGGGACGGACGGGCCTCACAAAGAGAAGGCGGGCCGCGTCTGGAGAGGACGGGCCCGCCTTAGTCCACGAGCGTCAGATGACGCGCGTGCTCATTGTGGTTGTGCGTTTGACTGTGCGCGTGGTCGTCGTCGGCATGCCTGAGCAGCGCGGCCAGCACCTCTTCGCCGTAGAACATGGCGATGTACTTGGCCTGAACGCGCGTCACCCGTCGCACCGCCCACACCAGTTCCACGTAGTTGGGCTCGGTGGGCTTGTGCAGCAGGTGCATCCCGATCTCTTCGGGAAGGTGGCTGGCCTTGCGGTTGTTGCAGGCCGAGCACGCCGTGGCGACGTTGTCCCAGGAGTTCTCGCCCCCGCGGGAGATGGGGAGCACGTGGTCGCGCGTAAGGAACTCGCGGCCCCGCAGCTGGCCCTTGTGCCGGCCGCAGTACTGGCAGCGGTACCCGTCCCGCGCAAAGAGAAAGGTATTGGTGACCTGCCGCCTGAACCTGCGCGGCACGTGGACGAACCGCTTGAGCCGGATCACCAGCGGCGCGGCCACGCGCTCCTTCGCGGAGCGGTAGACGCGCGCGTCGTCCGCCTCGAGCACCTCGGCCTTGCGGTCGAACACCAGCCGCAGGGCCCGCTCGACCGGCAGTATGGTAAGCGGTTCGTAGGATGCGTTGAGCGCCAGACACCCCATGTGCTTGCTCCCCTCCTTTCGTTCGAGGGCGATTCCCTGTTTCCGCGCTCCGGCCCGTCTGCTGAAAGGGTTCTCATTCAAGGACCGTGCGAAGGTCGCGCCACTCCCCCACGGGCGCGTCCCCCGTCCGTAACGGCCCGGGCACGCGTGCGACACGATCCGGAAAAAGGATGTCGCCGGGGATGGCCGCCGCACGATCTGGTGGCGGTCAACCTGAAAGGTTGCACATTTAGGTGGAATCGTCAAGCGGGGCACTACATGTTGTGTCAAGCTTCCTCGGGTTGCGCGAGGCGTAGGTCGCCCCAAACGGATGCGCTCTGCCGGACGGGGTACGGCGTGAGGGGGACAAGGTCACAGGGGGACAGGGTGGACACGCCCCGATCCCGCTGACGTCATCCCGAGCATCCGCGCCGTGCGCTCCCCATACCAGGAAAGTCGCCCGCGGCAGCGGCTGTCATTTCGAAGGAGGCGCCCGCGTGATCTCTGCCGGTGCAGAAACCCGTTGCGCCGATTGAGAAATCTACTCGCCCGTGCTGGTGACCCGTGTTCTCGCTCCGGGCCTGCCCGAGCGCTTCTTTCCACTCTGTCATCCGCGCCGTGCGCTCCCCATACCAGGAAAGTCGCCCGCGGCAGCAACTGTCATTTCGAAGGAGGCGCCCGCGTGATCTCTGCCGGTGCAGAAACCCGTTGCGCCGACTGAGAAATCTACTCGCCCGTGCTGGTGACCCGTGTTCACGCTCCGGGCCTGCCCGAGCGCTTCTTTCGACTCAGGGGAGCCGCCGCGCGAAGCCTTGCCCTGCCTCGATCCTGGCGACGACCGAAGGACCTTGCTGGCAAAGCCGTGGGGCCGGCTTCATCGCGTGAGGCCGGCCCCTCGGCAGGGACAGAAGGTCCGTCGGTCGCGCCGCAAACGATTGCGTGGCTTCAGGTTCTGCGCGGGCGCTCCCTCAGGATGACGTCTCTGCGGGGGTCGGTGGGTAACAACCCTTTCTCAAGGCGCCGCTCCGGCGTGACGGCGGCGGTGTCCGCGGCCTGTCCCATGAGCACGGCTTCGCACTCGCCCACCATCCGCTCCACGCCGAAACGCTCGCGAACGCGCCTCAGCCCGCGCTGCGCGAGCACATTCACCGCGTGCGAATCATCCCGCCGCAGCTCCGCGAAGTTGCGCAGCGCGGCGGCGAGTGCATCCGCGTCGTCCGGCGGGACGATCCAGCCGGCGGTGCGTCCCTCGCCGTCCGGGCCGATCGCGGTGCGCACGCCGGCGACGTCCGCCGCAATCACGGGCGTGGCCGCGGACATCGCCTCCAGCATCACGTTCGCCATCCCTTCGTTGCGGCTGCTGAGCACGAACACGCCGCATCCCGCCAGCACCTCCGGCACGTCGTCGCGGCGGCCGAGCCAGTGCACGCGGTGCGCGATCTCCAGTTCACGGGCGCGCTCCTTCAGCCGCGGCAGCTCCGGTCCGTCGCCCGCGACCACCAGACGCGCGCCGGTGAGCCGCGCCCGCGCGAACGCATCCAGCAGCACGTCGAAACCCTTGCGATACGCCACGTGCCCGGCGGCGCCGACCAGCAGCGTCCCGGCATCCGCCCCGATCTCGTCCGCCAGCCGTCGCGCGGCGTCCGGACGGCGGAGGGCAGAGGGCTCGATGCCGTTCAGCACCACGTGGATGCGCTCCGGCGGGAACCAGGGCGCGTGCGTGTGCCACGCCTCCGCGATCTCCGGCGCGTTCACGACCAGCGCGTCGACCCACCGCAGCCAGAGCGTCTCGTCCCACCGCCGCGGCACCCGCACGATTCCCAGGCGCACGACCGTCCGCGGCACGCCGGCCGTCCGCGCGGCCCACGCGCCGCAGAGACCGCCGTGCCACGACGTCAGCAGCACCGCGTCCGGCCGCTCGCGCCGCAGCCACGCCGCGAAGCGCACCGCGCGCGGCACGTCCAGCGACGCGCCGGGGCGCACGTGCGTGGTGCGGATGCCGGCATCCTCCATCCGCCGCGCCACGTCCCCGCCCCGCCGGCACGAGACGACCACCTCGTGCCCGCGCCGGACCAGGCCCCGCGCGAGCGTCAGCATCCACTTTTCGTTGCCGCCCCAGACGCGCGCGGCGTTGTGGATCACCAGTTTCATGGATCGCGCCGAAATCTGCCGTGCCGAGCGTCAACGGAAAACATTGTGCACGCGCTCAGATCCAGCCTATCATGTGCCAGGCCCTTCATGCACCCCCCTTTAGTGACGACGATCATGAAACCACCTGTCCCGGCGTTCTCGACACTGCTCGTGCTCCTTCTGATGGGGTGCGGCCAGGAAGCGAAACAGCTCTTCGAACAAGCCGCGGCCAGGGAAGCCACAGAAGGATCTGCGGCTGCGCATTCCCTTTACCAGAGCGTCGTTGCGCAGCATCCAGAATCGCGCAGTGCGGACAGGGCCCGCATCAAGCTGTTGGAATATCAGCAGATGCGTGAGAGGGAAGCGCTGGCGCTGTTCGATGCGGCCGACGCCAGGCCAGAGACGGATGCTCTGGGGTCGTATCGGCAGATCGTCGAGCGTTTTCCCGAAGCCGGAATCTCCACGATCGCGAAGAACAGGATCGCCCGCATACAGGCCCGAACCCGCGCCGTCACGTTCAGTGAAGACGAGTATCGGCAACTCGCTCGGGAAATGCTCGAAGCACACGAAACCGTGGGCCAGTCGCTCTTCAGTGAGACGCATCCCACAGGGACCTATTCATACACGGACGACCCGTCCGTGACGCTTTCGCTGAATGGAAAGAAGGTTGTCGGCCAGTTCCGGGTGCACTGGGAAGGCGGAGTGCTCGGTACCCCGTACACGACCGTTTACGGCCTGACCGTCACCAAGTCCAACAACTATCTGGACGTCGATCGCCTGGAGGTGGTGTCCGACAACTCGGCGTTCAAGGTCGATCCGCAGATCCTCAAGCGCTTCGAGCAGAACCTTGCCGCGCAGTTCAGAGGTACGCCCGTGTTCAATCCCTGACCCAGGAGCCCCTCGTCCGCGAGCGATCGCACGGGGCAGCCGCCGGAAGCGGCTGCCCCGCGTGCGGTGCAGGTCAGGCGGGCGCCGGGCAGTTCACTTCGGTGCACCCGCGCGCCGAGGGGCAGGCGTCCACCGCGGAGGGGTCGCACTCCGGCGACGGTCCCCTGGTACAGCCGCGCGACGTCTCGCAGTTGAGCGCGGCGGAGGGGCAGTTGGTCCCCTCCGTGGGCCGGCACTCCGCGATCTCGCTGCAACCGCGCGCGGACGGGCACGCATCCACCGCGGAGCAGTCGGTGTCGTCGATGCCGGTGTTTCCCGGCCGCTGCCGCCCGTGCACCGTTCCCCATCCCAACACCGGGTCGTCCGACGGCGCGAAGGTCTGCACTGTCAGCGCGCCCACGTCCAGCGTCAGCTTTCCCATCGTCGCCTCCATTGTGGGGATGGATGAACAGGGTGGCCCCCCGTCCGGCGGATCAGGCGATCCCAATATCGACGCGGATCCGGGATCTGTCACGCACGCCATCCGTTCCCTGCACGCGAAAAGAGGCTGCGCGCCGGAGCACCACGGGTTGAAACCCGCGGCTGGAAAGGCCACAAGCCCTGTCTTTGCTCGTTCCTCGCAAAACAGGGCTTCACCCGCTCGCGTGAGCCGCGCCGTGCGCGAGCCGCCATTTGCGCAGCGCCCATGCAGGTGAAGCCCCGCCGGGCGAGCTCCGCGAGCCCAGGGCGGGGCTTATGGCATTTCCAGCCCCCGGGTTTCAACCCGGGGTATCGCGGGCGAGTATGGAAGAGGCCGGCGAAATCATCGGCCGAGCCGAGAACGTCAGACCAGAGAAATTCTACAACAGCGCCACCGGATCGCGGTCGATGGCGATCCGCAGCTCCGCCTTGCCGCCGGCCACGCCGTACTTCTCGAAGAAGTAGCGCGCCACTTTCCCCAGCGTCCTGGCGCTGGGCGAGCGCAGGATGAAGTGCCACCGCCAGCGGCCGCGAAGGCGGTCGATGGGGCACGGTGCCGGGCCGACCAGCGCGACGTCGCGCACGCGCCGCGCGGCCAGCAGCCCGCTCACCCAGTCCGCGGCGGCCACGGCGGCCTCCTGCGTCGCGGCCTCCTCCGTCCCGCTTACGATCACGTTCACCAGCCGCGAGAAGGGCGGATACGCCGGCTCGCGCCGCGTCTCCAGCTCGCGGTCGGCGAAGCCCACGAAGTCGTGCTCCGTGGCGCTCTCGATGGCGTAGTGGTGCGGAAGCGCCGTCTGGATGAACACTTCCCCGCCCCTGGGCCCGCGCCCGGCGCGCCCCGCCACCTGCGTGAGCAGCTGGAAGGTGCGCTCCGTGGCGCGGAAGTCCGGCAGGTTGATCCCCGTGTCCGCGTTGATCACCCCCACCAGCGTCACGTTGGGAAAATCCAGCCCCTTGGCGATCATCTGCGTGCCGAGCAGGATGTCGACCTCGCCGCGCTCCACCTTCGACAGGATGGTGTGGTGCGCCCACTTTCCGGCGGTGGTATCCACGTCCATCCGGGCGATGCGGGCGGCGGGGAACGCCTCCTCCACCGCGCGCTCCACCTGCTCCGTCCCCACGCCCTTGAAGCTCAGGTCGTCCGACCCGCACGCGGGGCACAGCCTGGGCGCCGGCTCCTCGTGCAGGCAGTAGTGGCAGGTGAGGCGCGCCCGGCGCCGGTGAAAGGTCAGCGACACGTTGCACTGCGGGCAGTGCCAGACGAGCCCGCACTCGCGGCACTGCACGAACGTCGCGTAGCCGCGGCGGTTGAGCAGGAGGATGGTCTGCTCCGCGCGCTTGATCCGCTCACGCACCGCGTCCACCAGCACGTCGCTGAGGATGACGGGCGCCGGCTCCTGCAGTGGCCCCGTCGTCTTCTTGACCCGCTTGCGCTCGGCGCGCAGGTCGATGACGCGGATGGGCGGCAGCGGCTGCCCGCCCACGCGCTCCGGCAGCTCCAGCAGCGTGTACTTGCCCGCGCGCGCGTTCGACCAGCTCTCGAGCGACGGCGTGGCGGAGCCGAGCAGGCAGACGGCGCCCTCCATCATCGACCGCACCACCGCCACCTCCCGGGCGTGGTACCGCGGCGCCTCCGCCTGCTTGTACGAGCCCTCGTGCTCCTCGTCCACGATCACCGCGCCCAGGTTGGCCAGCGGCGCGAAGATGGCCGACCGCGCGCCGACCACGATCTGCTTTTCCCCCGCGCGCAGGGAGCGCCACTCGTCGTACCGCTCGCCCTCCGAGAGCGCGGAGTGCAGGACGGCCACGCGGTCGCCGAACACGGCCTTGAAGCGCCCCACCGTCTGCGGCGTGAGCGCGATCTCGGGGACCAGGACGATGGCCGTCCTTCCCTGCCGGTCCACCACCTCGCGCAGCAGCTCGATGTAGACGAGCGTCTTTCCCGATCCCGTCACGCCGCGGAGGAGGAAGGTCCCGGGCTGGCGGCCATGGCTGGCCCTGACCAGCGCGCGGATGACGCCGGCCTGCGCATCGGTCGGATGCAGCCGCGGCGCCTCGGCCACGGGCATGGCCGCGTACGGATCTCGCGACACCACCTCGTCCTCCGTGGCGAGCAGCCCCGCCTTCACCATCTTGCGGACGAGGCTGGGGTCAAAGCCCAGCCCGGCCGTCAGGTGCGCCGCCTCCGCGCGGCCGCCCAGCGACTCCAGCGTCTCGTACGCCTCCCGCTGCCGCCTGGCGCGGCCGAACGCCTCTTCGCGCGCCAGCAGGGTGGGCAGCTCGCGGGCGATGCGCAGCACGCGGCGCGTCTTTACGGCGTGCTCAATACGCGGCCCCTCCGTATCCACCTGGACGAAGCCGCGCTCCTCCATCCGCCGGATGACGGGCCACCAGCCGTGGTCGCCCAGCTCGCGGCGCAGGCGCAGCACGGCCTGCGGGCCCTCCTTGTCCGCCATCCACGCCATCAGCTTCGCTTCCAGCGGCGACAGCTCCTCGCCCTCCGCCTCGCGGACCAGGGAGACGTAGTCGGTGGATGAGTCCGTGAGCCCCGCCGGCAGCGCCGTCCGCAGCACCTGGCCGAGCGGCGCCAGGTAGTAGTCCGCGATCCAGCGGCTCAGCTCCAGGATGGTCGGCGTGACGCTGGGATACGCATCCAGCACCGCCGTGACGGGCTTGACGCGGTCCGCCCGCTCCGGCGTCTCGGCCTGTCGGTCGATCCAGCCGATCTTCTCCTTGTTGGCGAACGGCACCAGCACGCGCGCGCCCGGCCGCGCGGCGGCGCGCAGCTCGGGCGGCACCGCGTACGTGAACGTGCGCGGCATGGGCAGGGGAAGCGCGACCTGAACGAACAACTGCGAGGGAACAGGGAACGGGGAACAGGGAATAGCGGGCGATGCGATCGCGCGCGTCCGGGCGATAATCTGTACACCCGGGGTTCCCCGCGCGAGGGCGGGTGGGCGGCGGGTGGAGCCGGCCTCGCGGGCGTGGCGGATGAATCCGCGGCAACGAAAGCCGAAAGCCTCGCAACTGCGCCCTCCCCCCGGCCCTCCCCGCTCGTTCCGCGGAGAGGGGAGTCCGCGAAGGCGGACTTCGTGACGTTCCAGCTGCGGGTCAACCGCCGAGCGCCGAGTCGGCCGATGCGGTCCAGACCCCGGTGTACCCGATGAAATTCAACCTCCCCCAGGGGTTGATTGCGGAGGTGGACGAGGTTACGAGCCCGGAGGGGGCGCCGGGCGCCGCGGCTACAGTCAGCGAAGGCGGACTTTGCGAATTTTCAGCGGCGAATCCATTCGCTCTGGCCGCGGGCACGGCGATTCCGGGCGGCTGTGTACAAGGTCCGGCCATTCTTTTCTCTTGCCCATCCACACGAAATCCGCCTAGAATATCACCAATTTTCCGCTTTGATGTCCCGCCCTTCACCAGACCGGGAGAGGTTCCATGCGTACGTTGACCCTCCGTGCTCGCCCTTCCGCCAGACTGCTGGCACTCCTCTCGATCGTGGCGAGCGCGCACGTCCTGTCACCTGACTCCCTTTCCGCGCAGAACGCGCACGCGCAGGGTCCGCCGCCTCCCGACGAGCACGAGCTCGTGCCCGACCCCGCGGTCTACGGCCGGTGGGAGACGGTCATCCCCAGACCCGACGGCGCGGCCATCGAGCGGATCCTGGGGATGCAGACGGTGCACGCGGTGCTCCTCCCCTCCGGCAAGGTGCTGTGGGCCAGCGGCAGCAGCTGGCGCAATCATGCGCCCGTGGAGCATTACCCTGAAAACCCGCATCCCGCCCCGGGCACCGGCGTGTTCAACCGCAACGGGAATCCATTCTCCACCGACAGCCTGGAGAAGTACTACCAGCTGGTGAACAACGTCGCCGTCTACGATCCCGAGCAGAACACCTTCTACCGCATTCCGCACCCGGTGCCCGTCGCCGACCCGGACAGCGCGGGGCAGTTCGTGCCGAGCGACCTGTTCTGCACCGGTCACCAGCACCTGCCGGACGGCAACGTCCTCTTTACCGGCGGCACGCAGTACTACTACCCGTACCGCACCGGCAACCGCGCCACGTACATCTTCGACTGGAAGAAGGAGCTCACCGTCGACTGGCGGCGCGTGGACTGGCGCCGGATTCCCGACAGGACGATCGATCCGTGGATCTTTTCGGGCCTGATGCCGCGCGGCCGCTGGTACGCCAGCATCCTGCCGCTGCTGGACGGGCGGATGGCGGTGTTCAGCGGGTTCGTGGGCTTTGACCACGGCTACCCGCAGATGTACGAGTTCGAGATCAACCACACCGTCGACTTCTTCAACCCGGCCGCCTTCAACCCGGCGAACCCCGGGAATGCCTGGCGCAACGTCGACGTCCAGACGCTGCCCAACAGCCCGTTTTCAACCCTCATCAACCCCGACTTCGTTCCCGACAGCGGCGTGTACTGCCCCGAACGGTGCATCGAGGCCAACCAGTACGACGCGTTCAAGCTGTATCCCGAGAACTACCTGATGCCCGACGGCCGCATCTACCTCACGCGGGAGGGCGACTGGGTGAGCCTGCGCACGGAGAGCACCGCCTTCATGCGCCGCACCACGCACACCTACTGGATGGACGTCGGAGGGAGCGCCAACGCGCCCACGGTGTCGTTCCAGCGCGGGCCGGAGCGGCCGGACACCATCACGTCCTACGGCACCACGTACTGGGACCCCAACACGGGAAACATCACGCTGCTGGGCGGGCAGCCCACGTCACCGGGCACGCTGCTGCCGATGAACGTGACCACGCAGCTGGACGGCGGCCCGCCCACGCACTACGCCGGCGGGCGCGGCAGCCGCAAGCGCGAGGAGTTCCACTGGGCCCCCACCCAGCCGGGCGGAGGCCGATGGACCCTGGACGAGAACTTTCTGGGCGACGCGCCGCAGGACGATCGCACCATGCACTACGCGATCATCCTTCCCACCAAGCAGGTCCTGGTGATCAACGGCGGCAACTACGACTTCTACGGCCCGGTGTTCTATCCCTGGCTCCTGACGCCGATGTACGACGGCGCCACGTTCACGGGATACCACAGGCAACGGATGGTGGAGGGCGTGGAGCCGCGGCTGTATCACAACAACGCCATTCTGCTCCCCGACGGGCGCGTGCTCATCTCCGGCGGCAACTCGGCGCGCGCGACGGTGCGGAGCGGCGCCGATACCACCGCCATGCCCGCGAACGGCCAGCCCAAGCCGGACCTGGGGCTGGTGGACGTGGACATGTACTTCTTCCAGGACGGGCCCATGGGCCGTGGCCAGAAGGGGCAGCTCACCACGCCGACCGAGGACTGGGTGGCGGAGATCTACAGCCCGCCGTACCTGTTCATCGACGGCACCCGGCGCGCGGCGATCGACACCATCACGCCCGGTGGTCCGGTCGGCTACCAGCCCGTGGCGAACATCGGCGGCAAGACGTTCTACCTGCTGCACAGCAACACCAACTACAACGTGCAGCTGAGCGGGCTTCCGGAGAGCTGCCCCGCGGGACGGCGGGCGTCGCTGGTGCTGGAGAAGCTTCCCTCGGCCACGCACGGCTGGCAGAACGGCCAGCATTTCTACGAAGTGGAGATCGAACCCACGGCGAACCCCAACCTGATCAGCTTTCGCACGCCGAACGCGCGTGACGCCAACCTGCCGCCGGCGTACTACATGCTCTTCTACGTGGACTGCATGGGAAAGCCCGCCATCGCGCAGATGGTGCGCTTCGACGACCAGGCGCGGGTGCCGTGAGCGGACGAACTGGATGATCGACTTTTCGTAGCCCGCGCCGGAGCGGCTGAGGCCGCCGCTACAACCGCGGAAGCCCCGCAAACTGCGCGGGGCTTCAACTGCACGAACGCGGCGCGGGTGCACCCGGCGGCGCTGGGTTGAACGGTCCGCGCAGGCGGACTTCGTGACGTTTCAGACGCGGCGCGGCATCCGCGACAAGGCGTGGTAGCCAGCTCCACGCCGGACCATGCCGGCCACCGCGCCCCAACCTACGCCTCCCGCTCCCCCGGCAGCGTCGATGCCCAGCGGAGGAAGGTCTCCAGCGCCTCGTTGCCGGGGAGCGGAAGGCGCGGCCGAAAGCGCATCCCGTGCATCACCCCCACGTCCTTCTCGATGAAGCGGGTGAAGAGGAAGCGCGCGGCGCCCAGCCGCAGCCGATCGATGCCCGGCACGCCGCCCCGGCGCGAGGTGAAGACGGGCGTCACCTCCACCTCGTCGTCGCAGGGGACAAAGGCCAGCAGCAGCGCGCTGCGGGTGCGGCCGGTGTCGCTTTCCACCGTCACCGTGCTGCCGCCCCAGCAGTTGATCTCCACGCGGATGTGGTCGTTGGAGAGCCGCTTCATGATGCGGTCGGCGAGCCCCTGCCCCGTCACCCGCGACAGGTAGCGCATCCGCAGGCGGTGCGGCTCGGGGACCTCCACCTGCGGCCGCTCCCGCAGTGCGCGGCCGTGCACGGTGCTCAGGTGCTGCTCGTCGAAGCCGTTGGCCGCGGGCGCGTACCACCGGCAGCGCAGCCGCACCGGCCGCCCGTGCGACGTCAGCAGCTCGTCGTCCGCGAAGGTCTGAAAGCCGGGGAGCGGGTCCGGCGCCCCCCCGCCGACCCACACCCAGATCCCGCCCAGTCGCTCCACCGTGGGGTACCCCGGCTGCCGCGCGGACCTGGGCGCGCGCTCGGCGCCCGGGACGGCGGCGCAGGCACCCTCGCGGTCCCACTCCCAGTGGTGCAGGGGGCACTGCAGCCGCTCGCCCACCACGCACCCGTTGCCCAGGTGCGCGCCCATGTGCCAGCAGTGCGGCGCCAGCGCCCCCACCGCGCCCGCTTCCGTGCGGAAGATCACCACCTCGTCGCGCCCAACGCGCCGCGTCACCACCGCGCCGCGCGGAACGCCGGACGACGGAGCGAGCAGGTACCAGGACGCGGGACGGGACGGCGGGTCGAAGACGAACGGCGCTTCGGCGGGCTGGGTCATGCGGACGGGGATTCGGACAGGTGGCCGGTGGCGGCCAGGTGCAGCAGGATGCGCCGGATGAGCACCGGCGCGTGGGGCGTGCGAAAGTAGTGGTCCGCACCCCACACCGGATAGACCACTCCGCCCTCCACGATGGCGTCCGCCAGCAGCGTGCTCCCGTCGTTGGGGCCCAGCCGGGCGAGTTGCCGATGGCGCCTGGCGATGGAGCCGGTCACGTGCTCCGACAGCGGGCACGCTACCACGTTCACCACGTACACGCCCTCCGGCGCTGTGGCGCACGACGCGAGCGGCGACCCCGGCGCGTGCGTCAGCTCGCGGATAACCTCGAAGTTCGCCCGGTAGCGCGCCAGGAACGCGCGGACGGCCAGGCGCCGCCACCACGGCCCATCGAACAGATCGTCCACCAGCGGCGTGCCGTGCACCAGCCCGCAGACGTTGATCCACGCGCGCACCTTCCGGGACGGAGCACCACCCTGCTCGAGCGCCACGCGCACGTCCGCCCCGCCCTTGCTGAGCGAGACCAGGATGACGGACCCGTCCGCCTCCCGCTCCAGCGCCTCGCGGATGATGCGCGCGTTCTCGCTGACGCTCCCGGTGCTGCGCGTGCGAATCAGCTCGGCATCGATCCCCAGCGCCCGCGCAATCGCCAGCACCGCGGCCCCATCCGCCCCGAACTGCGGGTACTCGCGCCAGAACGTCGCCGGCGCCACCAGCAGCCGCACGTTGCGTGGCGGGAGCACCGCGTCCGCATCGACCACCTCCACCCCTTCGATGAACGCCCGGTGCGGCTCGGCGCTCCGCACGCGGTCGTACCACAGCGCCGTCGCGAAATCCACCCCGTGCTCACGGGTCAGTTGCGCCAGCACGGCGGGCGAGAGATACGCGTAGCCGCTATCCGGATAGCGGCTACGCGCCTCTCGGAGAAGGTGCGCCTCGTGTGCGGAGCGCGGGGTGACTACAGATTCAGGCTGCACGTCGTATCTGGACAGGTCTGTTCCGGATCGCCATACGCATCGTCCCAGCAACGGAGTCGGGCGACCATGTCAGCCATCACTCAACCCGATGCGTCCGGCAGTGTTCGTGGTGCTGCCCGGAAAGCGGCGGCGATGAAGCGGGGCACATGCCTGCTCGTCGCCGCCGCGCTCTGCCTGGCGCTGCCGCCGCGGGTGACGAGTGCGCAGGCGCCGCCCGGCACCCCCGCCAGCATGGTACGGCGCGACACCACCGGGCCGCTGCCGGCGCAGGACGTGTTCGCGGCCGGGGAGCCGTGGTTCGAGGACAACGTACCCATCACCGAGCACAGTGCCGTCGCGATCCCCGCCCGGCGCGCCGGTCCAGCCGGACGCGAGCAGGTGAAGCCCCGCCGGGCGAGCTCCGCGAGCCCAGGGCGGGGCTTATGGCATTTCCAGCCGCGGGCTTCAGCCCGTGGTGTGCCCCACCGCAGACTCCGCGGTCTAGCGCCCCTCAGCCCTGCCTTACGACATGGTACCGGTCGCGCGCCAGCAGATGCTCCGTCGTGGGGCCGCCGCACCAGCGGATGCGCACCGTCACCTGCTCCGGCGCGGCGGCGCCGAGGCCGAAGTGCAGGCGGGTATCATGCTGCGATGAGAAGCCGTTGGCGGCCTGCACCTCGCGCATCTGCGGGCGCTCGCCGGGGAGCGTGATGGTGGCGACGGAACCGAAGGCCTCGCGGCCACACGTGCGACCGTCGCCTTCCAGCCGCAGGCCGATCCAGTGCGACGGGCCGGCCGCGGCGGACGGGGCGTTGCGCAGCAGCGTGGGAGCGGCGTGCTGGTTGGTGATCACCACGTCCAGCCGGCCGTCGTCGTCCAGGTCAACCGTGGCCACACCGCGGGAGTTGTCGGCGGCGGTCAGGCCCACGAGCGGGGCCACGTCCACGAACTGCGGGCGGGCGTCGGCGCCGCGGTTCAGGTAGACGCGGCGCTTTTCGTTGGGGTAGATGCAGCGGCCGCGGATGTCGCCCCACATGTCGGCCTGGGTGTGCATCTCGCGCGGCGACTGCATCAGCTTGTGGTTCACGTACCAGTAGTCGGGGCAGCCCTCGTACAGATTGTCCAGCCGGTCGTCCACCATCCCGTTGGCCTGCACCATGTCGGGCCAGCCGTCGTTGTTCAGGTCGCCCACGCCGGCGCCCCACGCAAAACGATCCTCGTTCAGCGCACCGCGGGCGGTGGCCTCATCGCGCAGGCGCGGGGTGCCGGCGGCGTCGGGGCCGCGGTTCATCCACAGCAGCGAGCCCTCGGCCTGCAGCTCCTGGTGCACGTTGGAGATGTAGACGTCCGGCCAGCCGTTGCGGTCGAAGTCGGCGATGGACGAGTTCATCCCCTTGTACGTGTCCATCCCCACGTGCCCGAACAGCCGCCCGTGCACGCGGCGGAATCCCCTTCCCCGCTGGTTCAGATACAGATCGTCGCGGCCGAAGTCGCTGGCCAGGTACAGGTCCGTCCACCCGTCGCCGTTCAGGTCGCCGGTGCCGATGGCGATGGTCCAGTGCGTCTCCGGCATCCCCATCGCCGCGGCGTCCATCGTCTCGAAGCGGCCGCCGGCGTTGCGGAGCAGGACGTTGCGCCCGCCGTTCCGCGCGTCGTGCCAGCCGTCGTGCATGAAGGCGAACATCCGCCGGTCGCCCTCGTATTCCGGCTGGGGGAGATGGAAGATGTTGAGGCGCGTGGGCCGGTCGTATCCTCCCAACAGCGGATTCAGCACGTTGCCGATCAGCAGGTCCGGCCGGCCGTCGCGGTCGTAGTCCAGCACGTTCGCGGTGACGGAGATGGTGTACTCCGGCATTCCCGCGGCCACGCTGACGTCCTCGAACTCTACCCGTCCCGTTTCCGCCCGCAGCGAGCGCAGCAGCCGCGTCCGGCCGAAGGAGACGGGCACCAGCAGGTCCAGCGCGCCGTCCTGGTCGTAGTCGAAGAACAGGCCGTACGACGCGAAGCCGTGCCGGTGCGGCGCGACGCGCAGCGAGTCCAGCGCGGGGACGGCCACGCGCTCGAAGCGGAACCCGCCGCGGTTGAGGTACAGCACCGCGCGGTCCTCCGCCCGGGCCAGCGGATTGGTCATGAACAGGTCCGGCCGCCCGTCGCCGTCCACGTCTCCCGCGGCGGCGGAGGCGCCCACGGAGAGCAGCCACTTGGCAATGTGGCGCAGCCGCGGGTCCACCATGTCGTACGTGGCGGGGTCCATGCGCACGCCAAGCCCGCTCTGCGCCGCGGGCACCTCGCGCAGCACGAAGCCCGCATCGTCCAGCGCCACGCGGGGATGGATGACGGTGGCGTACGCCGTCCCGCCGACGATCGCCATCCCCCCCAGCACCCCCGCCGCCCGCAGCGTCCGCCCATCGCCCAGCGACGCGCGCAGGTGATGCACGGTCCCCACACGCCACATCTCCCGCAGGTGCAGGAACATCAGCCGCCCGATGGCGATGGAGAACGCGGCGTAGAAGAAGGTGAATACGCTCTCCTTCGTGTGCAGGTACAGGTCGACGACGGTGATTCCGAAGGCCAGCAGCACCTGCGCGCGCGGCGAGCCCGGCGAGGTCTTCGGGTCCGTCAGCATGAAGAAGGTGAACAGAAAGAACGGGGGCGTGGTCATCGTCCCCAGGAACAGCATCTCCGGCGGCAGGTGCGCGCGCATGATGTACGCGCGCAGGGCCGTCTGCAGGGCGTAGAAGACGAGGAACGAGACGATCAGCCATCCTCTTCCGACACGGAAGACGAAGAGCGAGAGCGCCGCCGTCACCATGAACGCCGACATGGCCAGGTGCCCGCCCCACTGGTACGCCGGTGCCGTGGTGATCAGCCCGCCGAAGAAAAGCAGCGTGACGGCCACGGCGGCCAGCGACGGGTTGATGGTGTGCCGGCCCTTGAACGTGAGCAGGTACTTGGAGCCGATGGTGATGGCGACCGGCAGCAGCAGGATGAAGTAGTCGTGCGAGTAGTTGAGCAGCAGCGCCAGCGACAGCCCGCTGATGAACGCGCTGAGGGGAAAGATCCACTCGCGGGCGCGCAGAAGGCGGTGCAGCAGCATCTCCAGCGCGCACGCGGCGGCCACAATCAGCAGGATCTGCGTGGGCGAGCGGTTGAAGCCCAGCCACGCCACGCCCATCACGGCGTACAGCGTCAGGATGGCCGCGAACGGCCAGCGCGGGTCGCGCTTCGACGGGATGGAATCCCGCCAGCTTCCCGGCTTCGGCTGCGGCGGCGCGGGGATGATCGCGGGCGCGGCCGGCGGCGCGGCGACGGCGGTGGTCGGCGGCGTCATGCGCCTCCCGAGGATGCTGAATCTACCAGGCCCCCCAGGTCATCCTGAGGGAGCGCCCGCGCGGAGCCCGAATCCACCCAACAGTTTGGGCGCGACCGAAAGACCTTCTCCCCAGACCGGGAGGACGGGTTCCGTAGCGTGAAACCAGCCCTTCGGTTCTGCGGGCAAGGGGCGAGGTCCGTGGCGCCGACTGAGAAATCTACTCACCCGGGCAGGCACCGCGCCCCGCTCCACGG
>DATABT010001050.1:0-2284 GCA_036259455.1 Longimicrobium sp.
GCCGGGCCGGCGCGCACGCCGCCAAGCCGCGCCGCCAGCTCCACGTCGGCCGCGGTGGGATCGGCCGCCACGGCCGCCTCGTACGCCTGCCGGGCGCGCGCCGCCTCGCCCGTCTCCAGCAGCAGCCGCGCGAGCAGCAGCTGCACCTGCGCGCCGCCGCGCCCGCCGCGCGCCTCCTCCTCCAGCACGACCAGGGCGGCGGAGAGCTTGTTCTGCGCGCGGAACGCCTGCACCAGCCCCAGCCGCGAGGACGCGTCTTCCGGGTCCAGGCGCAGCGCGGCCCGGTACTCGGCCTCCGCCTCGCCGGGCGCGCCCGCGTCCAGCAGGGCCTGGCCCAGCAGCCCGCGCAGCGCCGCGTCGTCGGGGGCGATTCGCACCGCCTCGCGCAGCGCGCGCAGCCGGTCGGAAGGTTGCGACATGGGTGGATTCGGGGTTTCGGGAACGGGTGGGACGGGCGAGAATAAACGAATCCCGCGCGCCCGGTCAAGGCGTTCGAATGGAACGTCGCGCGCGCTCAGGGCGCGATGAGCTGCAGCGCCGGAAAGTAGGTGCGGTACCGGGGTGCGTCGCGCGTCAGCAGTGCCATGCCACGTACGGCGGCGTGCGCGCCAATGTAGAAATCCGGAAGCGGCGACCGACGCTCGCTTCCACGCTTGCGGTACACGAGGTAGCTTTTCCCGGCGAGAAACGCTGCTTCCCAGGGGAGCGGTTCGCGCTCAAACCGATCAGCCGGAAGAGCTTCCTCCAGATCTTCGATGCGGTCGAAGCGGACCGAGGCCTCGGCGTAGATGATCGGGTTGATCACCAGGACCGAATTTTCCGCGTGGTTGGCCAGCGCTTCGGCAGACCAGTCGAACCAGACCGGATCTTCCGTGAACACGTCCATTAACACGTTGGTATCGACAAGGACCCGGCCCATCACTCACCGCGAGTGAGAGCCATGATTTCGTCGGTGCTCATCCGGACCGTTCCGCGCCCGCGCATGTGTTCCACCAGCGCCCGGCCGCGACGCTGCTGCCCGCCGTGCGCCTTCTGAAGCACAGCCTGGCCGTCGCGGAGTTCCCACTCCACGTCGGTGTTCGGCAACAGCCCCAGCCGCTCGCGAATGTGCTGCGGAATCGTCACCTGTCCCTTGGTCGTGACCTTCATGGCGTTCCCCTCCGGTGAGTCTTACTTGCGAGAGTAATACTATCGTGATCCGGCTGCGAGGACAACGCTGGCATGATTCGGTGCACCGCCGCAGGCGATATCTGTGATCGGGGCGGGGCATGGCGTGTGCCTCGGATCAGCTGACAACGTAAGTCCACGCATCGGCGCGGACATCATCCAGAGCTTCGAGGATACGGATGAAGGGATGGACGTGGAGTGCCGCGGCCCTGCTGCTGGCGACGGGCGCGGGATGCGGAGGGATCGGCTCCGGTGCTCGCGCGACCCCCGGCGCCATGCAGGACGCGTCCGCCGGCGAGGCAGCGATCACCGCTGAGGGGCTGCTGCGCGACATCAGCGAGCTGGCGTCGGACCGGTTCCAGGGGCGCGCCGTCGCCACGGCGGGCGAAGACTCAACCGTCGCCTACCTCTCCCGCCGCTTCCGCGAGATGGGGCTGGCGCCGGGAATGCCGGACGGCTCGTACATCCAGCGCGTGCCCCTCATCGGCACCACCTCGCGCGTGGAGGCGGACGTGCGCGTGGGCGGCCGCGGGCTCCCGTGGCGGCAGCTGGAGGAGATGGTGGCGTGGTCGCATCGCCCCGACTCTCTGGTCACCGTCGAGCCGTCGGAGATCGTGTTCGTGGGATACGGCGTGGTGGCGCCCGAGCTGGAGTGGGACGACTTCAAGGGCGTGGACGTGCGCGGAAAGACGGTGGTGATGCTGGTCGGCGATCCGCCCGTCCCCGACCCGCGCGACACCACGCGGCTGGATCCGGACGTCTTCCGCGGCCCTGCGATGACGTACTACGGGCGCTGGACGTACAAGTACGGCGTGGCCGCGCAACGGGGCGCGAACGCCGTGCTGCTGGTGCACCAGACCGGGCCGGCCGGCTATCCGTGGAGCGTGGTGCAGGGCATGGCCACCGAGCGGTTCGAGGTGGAGGGCGCCCCCGCCCACGCGCCGGTGGAGGGGTGGATCCAGCTGGAAACCGCGCGAGAGCTGTTCGCCGCCGGCGGCCACGACTTCGCCGCGCTGGAGCGACAGGCGCGCACCCGCG
This sequence comes from Longimicrobium sp., assembly GCA_036259455.1. Lineage (GTDB taxonomy): Bacteria > Gemmatimonadota > Gemmatimonadetes > Longimicrobiales > Longimicrobiaceae > Longimicrobium. Next base: position 2,206 of record DATABT010001050.1, read on the forward strand.
AGTTCCGCCCCGTGCCCGTCGGCGGCACGGCGGCGTTCCGGGTGCGCAACGCCGTGCGCCGCGTGCAGTCGCGCAACGT
>DATABT010001051.1:0-8810 GCA_036259455.1 Longimicrobium sp.
ACGCGGAGAGGGATCGAACGCTCTCCGCGTCCTCGCTTCGTCCCTCCGCGCGAGTCTTCTTCCGCTCAGCTCTTCGCGGGCACGGACTCCACGGGGGGCACGGTCTGCAGGTAGAGCCAGATGGCGTGCAGCTCGTCGTCCGTGTGGCGCGCCATGGAGCGCCAGGGCATGAAGTCCTTGATCTTGCTGCCGTCCGGGCGCGTGCCCGTGCGGATGGCGCGGGTGAAGTCCGCCTCGCTCCACGTTCCGATGGGCCCCGCCGGGGTGATGTTGGCCGCCGGCGGCGCGCCCGGCTCCGGGCTGGGCCCGCCCACCAGGTTGGGACCGTGGCAGGCGCGGCAGCCGCCCACGCTCACCAGGTACTGCCCGTACTCGCGCGTGGGGCCCACCGGCGGCACCGGCTGGCGGGCCGCGGCGTGGTCGATGCGCGCGGCGGAGATCAGCGGCAGCGCGTTGGCCGTGAAGAGCGCTCGGCCCACCGGCCCCAGCTTGCTGGCCGGCTGCTCGCGGTCCACCGGACGCAGGGTGCGCAGGTAGGCGATGATGGCCGAGACGTCCTCGTCGCTCAGGTTGGCGTACTCGTCCGACGGCATGATCATGATGCCGCGGCCGTTGGGGCGCACGCCGTGGCGGATGGCCGCCTCCAGCTGCGCGTCGGTGTAGCTGCCCAGCACGCCGCCCTTGCCGCCGGTCAGGTTGCTGGCGTAGATGGTGGCGAACGGCCCGCCGTCCAGGAACAGCTTACCGCTCAGGTCCTCGGTGTGGCAGTCCACGCACTTGGTCACCGCCGTCACCAGGTGCTCGCCACGCGCGATCTGCGCCGGATCGCTGGTGACGTTCAGGTTGGTCGCGGCGGCGACCGTGTAGGTCTTGCGCAGGCGCACTTCGCTGACGCCGTAGACGACGGCAAGCAGCAGCACGATGAGCGATACGATGCCGAGCGCGATGCGCTTGATCCACTTCATGGGGAGTGCTCCGGAAGATGCGGTCGGGCGGGAGCGGCACGCGGCGGAGAGCCGGGCCGGTGACTGCGGGGTGCGGACGCGCGCGGGTTGCTGCTACGCCGCCGGGGAGGCACAGCATAAGTTGGCGACGCACCTCCGTCAAGAAAAATCTGACGGTGGATTCGCTTCCCATCCACTTGGCGTCAACGCGTTTGCGCATCCGCCGCTCCCATGCTCGCACCCTCGCCACGCGCGGAGAGGGCGCCGTTCCGCCGAAGGTATCTCTCCTCCGGGAGGCGCAGTATGGGTCAGGTTACCCTCCGCGCCGCGTGCGGGGCGGGGCGGGGCGCGGACCGGATGGGATGCCGTGGTGGGATGGATGGTGATCAGCGCCGGGCGAGCCCGGCGGCGGCGCGCTCGGCGGCGCGGTGTTCGTCGAGGATGCAGCTGTCTTCCAGCGCCTCCAGCAGCTCCAGCAGCGCGCGCCGCTCCTTCTTTCCCATCCCCGAAAGCGCGCGGCGCATCCGCTGGCCGAAGGCCGGCTGCACACTGGCGATCACCTCCTCGCCGGCGGGGGTGAGCGCGGCCACCTTCGCGCGCCTGTCGCCGGGGACGTCGCGGCGCTCCACCAGACCGCGCGCCTCCAGCCTGCCGACGAGATAGGTGGCGCCACCGCTGGAGACGCGCACGCGCCGCCGCACCCGCCCCACGGTCAGCGGGCCCTTGCGGCGCAGCACGTCCAGCACCTCCAGCTCGGCGATGCTGAGGCCATGGCGCGCCGCCTCCTCGCCCGCCGCGGCGGCGAGGGCGGCGTGCGCGCGGTCCAGCGCCCGCCAGAGCTTCACGGGCAGGGCGCCGGCGTCGCGCTCCGTGGACGGGTTTTCGCGGGTTCGATCGGCCATGGCTCGGCGCGAAGCTAATGGCCGCCCGGTCCTCATCCAAGACTCTCGACACCAGGTTGGGATGTCCGGCGGATCTCCATCCCCCCCATCCCGCGATCACGTCGCATGATCGATCCGCACAATCCCCTTTCCGCCGGCGCGGTGCTGGCGGACGATTCCATCGAGCTACGCCTGATCCGCGTCCTTGCACCCGGCGATGAGGACGCGCGTCCGCCGGAGGCGCGCTTTCTGGCCTCCGCGCTGGAATACCGCTTCGCCATCCACCGCCGCGCGGACGGCCTGCGCGTCGGCCGCATCCACCTGCGCGTCACCGACGATCCGCTCATTCTGCGCGCACTGGGGCACAGCGGCTACGAGGTGGACGAGGCGCACCGTCGCAACGGCTACGCGACGCGTGCCATCCGCCTGATCGCCGGCCTGGCGCGGGCCTGCGGCGTGGCGCCGCTGTGGGTGCTCATCGATCCGGACAACGTGGCGTCGCGAAGGGCGGTGGAACGCGCGGGGTTCCATCTCTCCGACATCGTCGACACGCGGCCGGAGGGGGTGGCGCTGGGGCTGGGCGCGACGGTGTGCCGCTACATTCTGGCGCATCCGTGACCTTCCGCCGCGGCGGGATCGCGATGTACGTTGGGCGGTGGGTACTTTCGCAGTTGCACCTTCGCACCCCCACGAACCGTGCATCGCGCCCAGGAGCTCATCCGCACCCTCCGCCTGCAGCCGCACCCCGAAGGCGGGCACTTTCGCGAGATCCACCGGTCCACGCTGGGCGTGCGCCCGGAAGACGGACGCCGCACCCGCAGCGCGCTTACGCTTATCTACTTCCTGCTGGACGCGCACGGCCACAGCCGCTGGCACCGCGTCATGTCCGACGAGACGTGGCACCACGTGGAAGGGGCGCCGCTGGAGCTCTTTCGCGTGGACGCGGCCTTCAGCGAGTGCGAGCGGATGCTGGTGGGCGCGCTGGCGGACGGCGCGGAGCCGGCGCGCGTGATTCCCGCCGGCCACTGGCAGGCCGCGCGGACGACGGGCACTTACACGCTGGTGTCCTGCGCCGTGGGCCCCGGCTTCGACTTCGCGGACTTCGCCATGCTGGCGGACCATCCCACGGACGCCGAGCAGCTGCGGCGCCGCTTTCCCGGCGTGGCGCCGCTGGTGTGAAGTTCGAGCCGCGGGATGAAGGTGATCTCCCGTCGCGGTGCAGGGTTTGCCTGAACCATGTGAGATGATGCTCCCGCCGTCGGTCGCGGGCGAGGGGGACGGACAGCCGGGGAGAGGCAGATGACGGACGTGGGCACATCCTCCGCCGCGGCGGGACCGATGCGCGTGGCGGTCAGCGGGAGCACGGGGCTGATCGGCACGGCGCTGGTGCAGCGGCTGCGGCGCGAGGGGCACACCGTGGTGCGGCTGGTGCGTTCCGCTCGCGACGCGCAGCCCGGCGACGTGCGCTGGGACCCGGACGCGGGCACCATCGACACGGCCGCGCTGGAGGGGATCGACGCCGTGGTGCACCTGGCCGGCGAGAACGTGGGATCGCGGTGGACGAAGGAGAAGAAGCGCCGCATCCGCGACAGCCGCGTCAACGGCACCCGGCTGATCGCCGAAACCATCACCCGCCTGGCCAGGCGCCCGCGCGTGATGGTGCAGGCCGCCGGCACCGGCATCTACGGCGACCGCGGCGATGAGGTGCTCACGGAAGAGTCCGGGCCCGGCACCGGCTTTCTGGCGGAGGTGGGGCAGGACTGGGAGGGCGCCTCCGGCCACGCCGAGGCCGCGGGGATCCGCGTGGTGCGGCTGCGCTTCGGCGTGGTGCTGACGGCAAGGGGCGGTGTGGTGGAGCGGCTGCTGCTGCCGTTCAGGATGGGCGTGGGCGGGCGCATCGGCAGCGGGCGGCAATGGATGCCGTGGATCTCGCTGACCGACGTGGTGGAGGTCATCGTGCGCGCCCTGCGCGACGAGCGGCTGCGGGGCGTGGTGAACGCCGTCGCCGGCTCCGCGCGCAATGCCGACTTCACCGACGCGTTCGCCCGCGCCCTCCATCGCCCGGCGCTCCTTCCCGTCCCTGGCTTCGGGCTGCGCGCCGTGTTCGGGCAGATGGCGGACGAGGCGCTGCTCTCCAGCCAGAACGTGGTTCCCGCGCGGCTGCAGGCCATCGGCCACGTCTTCCACCATCCCACCCTGGACGCCGCGCTGGCCGCGGCGCTGCGCGAAGGGTGACGAACGGCGGGATCACCTCGAGGGCGCGGAGGCGATCGGACCGCCGCGGCTGTCAGTTCGAAGGAGGCGCCCGTGTGATCGCCGCCGGTGCAGGAACCCTGCGGCGCCGGCCGAGAAATCTGCTCACCCCCCATTCATCAACCGAAAAGCAGGTGACTTCATCCTGAGTCCGACGACGCTTCGCGCACCCTGTGTGGATGAAAGGTCAGTCCAACCTCCCCCAACGTTTTTGGGCGAGGTCGCGAGGTGACGAGCGGGAGGGGGCGCTCGCGCGGAGGCTGCCGCGTCGAGCAGACCCCCCAGCCGTTCCATTCAGGGAGCGGTCTCACGGAACTCCACGCTGCATAACGCTTTTCGGCGCGACCGAAGGACCTCGTCCGCAATCGAAGTCCCGGTCCCCTCGCACCGAAGCGGGGTCCGTCGCTTTGCCCGGCAAGGTCCTTCGGCGCCGCCGTATATCGTGCACCGAAAAGCACTTGCGCAGCGGCTCCCTGAATAGAAAGGGACCCAAGCACGAGGTCCGCCGAGCGGGGCGTGGCACCTGCCCGGGCGAGTAGATTTCTCAGTCGGCGCCACAGGTCCACTCACCAGCAGCAATCGCGCGGGCGCCTCCTTCGAAATGACAACCGCGGCGCGAGTGACGTTCATTCAGGGCAGGCTCGCGCGGACGCCCGCCACTCGCGCCAGGCCACCTTCGCGCCCTCGCGAAACGAGGGGATGCTCGGCGCCCAGCCAAGCGCGCGGGCGCGAGCGGGGAGCACGGCAACGTCGCGCAGCAGCACGTCGCGCACGCCCCGCGCGGGCACCTGCCGCGTCCCGCATCCCGCTGCGCGCGCGGCGGCCTTCACGATCTCCGCGAGGGTCATCGGCACGCCGTCGGCGCCGTGGAACACCCCGGACGCGCGGTGCTCCGCGATGCGCAGGTACATGTCGGCAAGGTCGCGCAGGTAGACGAGGGACCAGCGGTTCTCGCCCGTGCCCCACACCGGCATCCACCCGTCCCGCCCCGCCAGCTCGAAAAGCCAGGGAAAGGTGCCGCCGCTGCCGCCGTAGACGGAGCCCACGCGCACGGCCGCGGTACGCACCGTCTCCGTGGAGGTTTGCAGCACCGTCCGCTCCAGGCGCAGCCGGGTTGAGCTCACATGGCGGTCTTCACCCACGGGCGCGTCTTCGTCCACCGGGTCCGGGCCCATCCCGCCCAGCAGAAAGGCGTTGGAGGTGTAGATGAGCTGCCGCGGCGCGCCGGCATCCGCGCACGCGGCCAGCAGCGCGTCGACGGCCATGGCCTCGGTGTTCAGCACCTCCTCGCCGGCGGCGTCGTATTCGAACGCCGCGTGCGCCACCACGTCGTGCGCGGCGGCGTGGGCGCGGTACGTCTCCGGACGGCGCAGGTCCGCCACCACCGCGGCGAAACCCGCCGCGCGCAGCCGGTCCGCCGCCGCGTCACCGCGCACCATTACCGTGACGGCGTGGCCCGCGCGGCGAAAGGCATCCGCCACGGCCCGCCCGACGTACCCCGTTCCCCCCGTGACGAACACGCGGCGCGGCTCAGATCCGTCAGTGCCCATCTACGGCGCCTCCCTTGTCCGTTCCGTCCCCCTGACGCTCCGATTCCGGAAAGATACGGGCGGGAGAAGGGTTCTGCCCTCCCCCGCCCGTCCATCACCGAGCCAACCTCACTCCAGGGACTCCAGAATCACCTCGACCGGCGTCCTGCCGCCCACCCGCGGGTGAGGCGTGGTCTCCCACTCGCGCTGGCGGGCCAGGAGCACGCCGTCCAGGTCCTGAAAGCCGGTCAGCCCATCCTTCACCAGCTCGTCGTACCACAGCAGCCACCGGCGCTGCAGCTCGTCGCGCAGGCGCGCCACCTCGATGTTCATCACGTCCGGCCAGCCGCTGGACGAGGGGAGCATCACGCGGTTGTCGAGGTCGTCGTAGACGTCGTACGACAGGATGCGCAGCGTCTCCTCCAGCGGCTCGTCCATCTCCGCCGCGCGGGCCGCGATCTCCTCCAGCTCGTCCAGCACGGCACCGGCGAACGGGTAGCGGATCCCCTCGCGCTCCTGCTGCCACTGGATGATGCGCCGCATGGACCGCGGCAGTGCACGCACGGCTTCTGGCGAGGGGTCCGTCTTGCGCACGTAGATGTCGTACAGGAACAGGCGCAGGTCGAACTCCGTCACCGCGCCGGGAGAGCCCGCGCCCAGCACGGCCCCCGTCCAGGCGTTCGCGTTCTCCAGGTCGACCCCGGCTTCCTCCTCCGGCACACCCTGCTCGCGCAGCCATCCGGCAAAGCGGCCGATACGCTCCTGTTCCGCCGCCATGCAGGCTTGGTGCTGCTCGAGCGAGTAGTCCCAGATCCCCATGCGAGGCTCCGCTTCCACGCCCGGTCCTTCCGCGCGGATGGGCATCGCTTCGTCAGGATCGTTGAACCAGTGGATCCGGCTGTCGTCTTCCTCGTCGGCCGCGTCGAACGGCGTCACGGCCACGCCCGTCTCCGCCAGCGGGTCTCCACCCCGCGCGACCGCGGTGAGCGCGCGAAGCGCCAGGGTGGCGAGCCGCACGTCGCGCGCGCGGATCCAGCGGCCGGGCAGGCCCAGCGCGAACAGGCGCGGCCAGGCGTGCGGCGCCGCGACGGACCACCGCGCGGCCGCGACCTCGCGCTGCATGGTCCGCGACAGCTCGCTCCTGCGGTCGTAGTCCACCGTGATGGAGAACCCGATGCGGTCCGTGAACACGCTCGACGTTTCACCACTCGCGTAGAAGTTCGCCAGGTCCAGGGGCTGGGAATACAGCATCAGCCCGAAGGTCCCGCCCAGGGAGCCCATGACGCTGGCGGCCCACTGGCGCAGCTCCGGCGCGTCGGCCTCCGGGGCAGGGGCGTCTTCGGAATCGTGGGGAACGTCCAGCAGAAAGTCCGTTTCTTCCATCGCCCACGGCTCGGCGGCAAAGAACGCCGCGGCCGCTTCGTGAAAGTCCCTCAGCTCCTCCGCGGAGGCCTCCGTCTCTCGCCAGCTGTGCGTAAACGTCAGCCACCCCCGCGCCGGGGTGGGGTCCATGTGCGCCAGCGCGGAGCTCATCGCATCGAACATCCCGTCCGTTTCGCCGAACTCCACCGAGACGCCGCGATCGCCGAACTCCCGCCCCAGCTCTTCCACCACGTCCCTGTACGGAACCTTCACCCGCTCCGGGTACACGCCCACGACTCTGGCCGCCACGTTCAGGGCCGCGGCAAGGTCGCGGGCGCGCTCGGCGGGCCCGGCGGGACGATGGACCAGCACTTCGGCGTGGAGCACCCACTCCCCCGCGGTCACCATGGCGAGCGAAAGGCCCCCGTCGGGTGCGTCGCGATCGCTCCCCGGCGCCGGCGCGACGTCGGCGGCCCACACCTTTTCCTCGCGCGCCGCCGTCAGCCACGCCACCTCCGCCTGGTCGAACGCCTCGTCGCCGAGGATGGTGCGGGCGTGTGCGCGGGCCTGGTCCCGGCCCATGCAGCACGCCTTGTACTTCTTTCCCGAGCCGCAGGGGCAGGGATCGTTGCGCGACGTCTTCATCGTGTACGTACGGTGGCTGATTCGGTGTCCCACAAACGACGAGCGGGGAAAGGCATCCGCCTTCCCCCGCTCGTTCCGCCCGTCCGGATCCGCATGGCGCCGTCAGCTCAGCAGGCGCAGGGGCATCACCAGGCACAGGTAGTCGGGCGTGTCCTCGTTGCCGATGGGCATCATGGTCGCCGCGCGCTCGGGCGCCTTGAAGCTCATCTTCACCTCGTCCGTGGGCATGTAGCGCAGCAGCTCCAGCAGGTACTGCGCGTTGAAGCCGATCTCCAGCGGGTCGCCGTCGAACTCCACCGGCAGCTCCTCGGTGGCCGTCCCCACGTCGGGCGTCTCCACGGCGAACTTGAGCATGGGCCCGCCCAGCGAAAGGCGAATGCGGTGCGTCTGGTCGCTGGCCACGATGGCCATGCGGCGCACGGCCGCCTGCAGCGCGCCCTTGTCCGCGACCATGTGCTTGTCGTTGTCGCGGGGGATGACCTGCTCGTAGTTGGGATACGGGCCCTCGATGAGGCGCGTGTAGATCTGCACGTCGTTGCCGCGGAACCCGATGTGGTTCTCCGACCGTCCCACCTCCACCGTCTCGTCGGGGCGAAACAGGCGCTGCACCTGGGCCAGCGCGCGCGGGTGGACGATGAAGTCGCCCGCCGGCGTGCCGTCGCCGCCGGTGTTCTCCACGGGAAGCGTCATCTTGGCCAGGCGGTGGCCGTTGGTGGCCACCATCCGCATCTCGCCCTCTCCCAGCTGCCAGAGCACGCCGTTCAGGATGGGCCGCGTCTCTTCGGTGGACGCGGCGAAGGAGACGTGGGTGATGAGCCGCTGCAGGTCCTGCCCGGTCACCCTCCAGCTCTCGGCAAAGTCCACCCTGGGAAAGGCGGGGGACTCGTCGCGGGGCAGCCCGTTCAGCCGGTAGCGCGTGCGGCCGCTGGTGATCTGGATGGCGTCACCCTGCGTGCCGAACTCCACCGCCCCGGGCAGCTCGCGGGCGATCTCCTGCAGCTTCTTGGCGGGCGCGGTGATGGCTCCCGCCTCGGCGACGTCCGCGGCCACGCGCACCGAGACCGCCGTGTCCAGGTCGGTGCCGCTCATCCGCACGGCGCCGTCCTCGGCCTCGATGAGGATGTTGGAGAGCACGGGCAGGGTGGTACGCGACGGGATGCTCCCCGCCACCGCCCCCAGCCCCTGCTGCAGGTTCT
>DATABT010001052.1:0-1528 GCA_036259455.1 Longimicrobium sp.
CGCTCGCCGGGGCCTCGCCCGTCCGCGTCCGCCGGATCAGTTCCCCGCTCCAGGGCCATGGACGACGCGGCCGTTGGCGATGACGGCGTGGATGCGGCGCGTGTTGCGGATGTCGGCGAGCGGATCGGCGTCCAGGATCACGAGGTCCGCGAGCTTCCCCTGCTCCACCGTGCCGAGGGAATCCTCCATCCCCAGAAAGCGCGCCGGGTCGCGGGTCGCGGCCTGCAGCACCTCCATAGGCGTGAGGCCGGCGCGGACGAGCAGCTCCAGCTCCTGGTGCAGCCCGACGCCGGGCACCACGCCGGGGTTGGGCGCGTCGGAGCCGGCCAGGAGGGGGATGCCGGCGCGGTGCATCCGTCCGGCGACGCGCACCAGGGCGTCAAAGCGCCGGCACTTGCGCGCCACCTCGTCCGCCGGCGCGGCGGGGAGCGCGACCATCGCGTGCAGCATCCGCGGCACGCCGGCCAGCGAAGCGGAGTCCGGGAGCGGTAGCGGCGATCCCGGGCAGCGGGGATCGGCCTGCGTGGTGAGCGTGGGCGTGATCCAGGTGCCGTTGCGCCGCAAAAGCCGGTAGAGCGCGTCCTCCTTCCGCGCATCGTGCGTGGCGATGAGGCGGTCCGTCAGGCGGATCTCCGCCAGCTGCGCGGCCGCCCCCGGCGACTCGCCACTGGCCAGCGCGGCGGCGATCTCGGCGCGCGCCGCATCCTCGTCCGTGGACGTGGCCACGAGCACGTCGTACAGGTGCTCGATGCCGCGCTGTCCGGCGCCGGACGCGCCGCGGATGCCCACGCGCGCGGGCACGTGCCCGGCGAACGGCAGCCCGTGCTCCCGCGCCCGCGCGGCGATGGCGGCGTACGCCTCCGGCGAGAGCGCCGCGTACACCTTGATGAAGTCGGCGCCCCGCCCGGCGAGCGAATCCACCCACGCCCGCGCCGCCTCGGGGGTGGGCACACCCTTGAAGAAGTCGATCGGCTGCGCGTCCGGCGCTCCGCCGTTCAGAATGAACCCCGCGGCAACCATCCGCGGACCGGGCGCGTCCCCCGCGCGGATCATCTCCCGCCACCGCCACACGCCTTCCCCGCCCCACTGCGGGTCCACCCCCGTCCCCATCTCGCGGATGCCGGTGATGCCGTGCGAGAGGGAGATGCCCTCGAACGGCTGGCGGTTCCACGCATGCACGTGCATGTCCCACAGGCCGGGGATCATGAACTTCCCCGATCCGTCGATGATCCGCGCGCCCGCCGGCACGGCCGTCCGTCCGCTCCCCGCGATCCGCAGGATGCGCCCGCCGCCGATGAGCACCGTCTGATTGGAGCGGGGCGCGGCGCCGGTGCCGTCGATCACCGTCACGTGCGTCACCGCCAGCTCGGCGGCGGCGGGCGACGACGCGCGCGCGGGCGCGCACGCGGCCAGCAGGGCGAGGGGGAGGGCGCGGAGCAGTTGCATGGAAAAGACCGGGGTGCCGAATGTCGAAAGGAAGGATGCCGTAACGGATGCGACCCGGCCGCGGATGGTTTGAACTCGGGCT
>DATABT010001053.1:0-3391 GCA_036259455.1 Longimicrobium sp.
CCATTCCCAGTTCCGCGTGCACGGAGCCGTCCTCCGGCGCCAGGTCGCGCGCCGCAGTGAGCTCGGCGATGGCGTCCTCGAACAGCCCTTCGCGCGCGAGGTACGCGCCGTAGGCCGCCCGCGCGAACGGAAAGCCGGGCGCGGTGAGCGCGGCCAGGCGCAGGGCGCGCTCGGCCTCGGGGTCGTCCAGCGCGGCCAGTCCGCTCCCCGCCGAGGCGAGGACGAACGGGTCCTGCGGCTGCATGCCAAGTGCGCGGCGGAACATCTCGAACGCCTCGCCCTCCTCGCCCACTCGCTGCGCGGCCAGGCCGGTCCACGTCAGCAGCAGGGGATCGTCGCCGTGCTCGTCCAGCGCTTGGGTGAGCATGGCGTGCGCCTGGTCCCACAGATCGTCCTCGGCAAGCGACTGCGCCTGCGCCACGATTCCCTCGATCGTCGCGCCCCGCTCGTCGACCGGCTGCCCGTCTTCGCTCATCCGCAGAGTTGTGTCTGATGATTCCGGCGCGCGCGTACGGCCGCGCTTGTGGAATCCTGCCCCGCCGCGCCGCGCTTCGCAAGGTGCGCTCCGTCGCGGACTCCATCCTGAAAAGATCGGGCCTCGCACCGAGGCGACGGACGCCCACGCAGTCCAGGCCCCCGCGCATACGGACGCCTTCGCGCTCCGGCTGGTTTCAAAGTCAGCCGGTCTCCGCTGCTCCGCGCGGATGAGCGGACGAGGCGAGGGCGGAGACCAACTCGATCTCCGCCCTCGTCCACTCTCGTCAGAACCTGGGTGTCACGTGCTCTGGCTGACGACTTCCACCTCGAACACCAGAACGGAGTTCGCGGGGATGGGGCCGTTGGACCGGTTGCCGTACCCCAGCGACGGCGGGATGACCAGCAGGCGCTTGCCCTTCACGCGCATCCCCAGAATCCCCTGCTCCCAGCCGGCGATCACGCGGTGCTGGCCCAGCACCAGCTGGAAGAGGGCGCGGGGCTCCAGGTTGTGGTCGAACCGGGTGCCGTCCGGCAGCCACCCCTGGTAGCGCACGGAGATCACCTTGTTCTCCACCACCAGCGAATCCGTGCCGACCACGAGGTCCTTGATGTACACGCCGTCGCCAACGCGCTCCATGCTCGCGATGTCCACGCCCAGCCCGGGCGCAAAGTTCACGGTGGAGAGGTCGGGATCGGAGCCGGTGGAGTCGCCGCAGGCCGCGGCGAGCAGGGGAAGCGCGCACAGCAGCGCGCCGAACAGACGTCGCATTCGCATTTCACTCGGGGAATGACGGTTACGGAAGGTCGCGGGCAAAGATAACGCATCCGCGCGTCCACGAGAACGCCCCGCGGCCCTCCGTGAGGACAGCGGGGCGGCATAAGGTGCCTGGGACGGGACTCGAACCCGTAAGGGCGTTGGCCCGGCAGATTTTAAGTCTGCTGTGTTTGCCGATTTCACCACCCAGGCGCGAGCATCGTCCGCAAGGGAACGCTGCACGGCCCATAAGATACACGGACGCCGCCCGCAGGTCTACGCTCTTCCACGCCCGCCGGCGCCGTCCATCACCTCGCGCAGACGGCGCACGTTCTCCGCCACCGACGCCCTGGAGTTGTAGACGGCGGAGCCCGCGACCACGCAGGTGGCGCCGGCACGCACCACGTCCGCGGCGGTGTCGGGGGCCACGCCGCCGTCCACCTGCAGTTCCACGTGGTCCAGACCCCGCTCGTCCAGCATCCGCCGGATGCGCGCGATCCGGTCCGTGCTGGTGGGGATGTACGACTGCCCGCCAAAGCCGGGATTCACACTCATCACCAGCACCAGGTCCACGTACGGCAGGATCTCGACGATCGTGTCGAGGGAGGTCGCCGGGTTCAGCGTGACGCCGGGCTTCACCCCCAGCTCGCGGATCTGCTGGATGGTGCGGTGCAGGTGCGGGCTGGTCTCCACGTGCACCGTGAGGTAGTCCGCCCCCGCGTTCGCGAAGTCGGCCAGGTAGCGCTCCGGCCGCTCGATCATCAGGTGCACGTCGATGGGGAGCGACGTGGAGCGCCGCGCCGCCGCCGCGATCAACGCGCCGATGGTGATGTTGGGCACGAAGTGCCCGTCCATCACGTCGACGTGAATCCAGTCCGCCCCCGCCGCTTCCGCCTCGCGGACGTGCTCGCCCAGTCGCGTGAAGTCCGCGGAAAGGATGGAGGGCGCGATCTTCACGTGGCTCATCGCGCGCCCTCCCGGTGCCGGACCTGCACACCGCCGCCACCCGCGATCACCACCGCCGTCGCCATCCCCAGGAAGAGTCCCGTGTCGATCACGCCGGGGCGGAGGGCGAGCGCCACCTCCAGCGCCTCCGGATCCGCGATGCCGTCGGGAAAGCGGCAGTCGTAGATCAGGTTGCCGCCGTCCGTCACCACCGGCTTTCCCTCCCGCACGCGCAACGCCGGCTCGCCGCCGAGGGAGCGGAGAAAGTCCGGCTGAATGGCCGCGCCGAACGGGTCCACCTCCACCGGGAGCGGCGCCTTTGTTCCCAGCCGGTCCACCACCTTGGTTTCGTCCGCCACGATCACCAACTCGCGCGACGCGGCGGCCACGACCTTTTCCCGCAGCAGCGCGGCGCCCAGACCCTTGATCAGCCGCAGCTGCGGATCCACCTCGTCCGCGCCGTCGATGGTCACGTCCACCCGCGGGCGCTCGTCCAGTGTGGCCAGGGGGATGCCGAGCCGGGTGGCCCGTTGCGCGGTGTCTTCGGACGTGGGCACGCCGACGACGTGGGCCCAGTCGCCCGCCGCGCGCCGCTCGGCGATCACGTCCAGCAGGTGGCGCACGGTGGAGCCGGTGCCGAGCCCCAGCGTCATTCCGTCGCGAATCCACTCCGCGGCCCGCTCGGCCGCCGCGCGCTTGAGCGCCTCGGTGTCGCTCGTGGTGTGCACCGGCGTCTGCTCCTCGGATGGTGCGTGTGTGTGTCGTGTGCGTGCGGGGCGGGAAAGTAGCATCCGCGAGAGAGTTTGGCGACTGCGGGAGCATGCGCCCCACGCGTGCGCTGGTGGCCACGGCCAGCGTGCTGCGGCGGCCCGACCATGTGCGGCGTCCGCAACAGCCAGCCGTCCGCAACTCGGCCACCGACCGATCCGATCCGCATGAATCACGGCTCGAACCGCACAGACGGACTCCGTTTCCGCACTTTCGCACAAAAAAGGGGTTCTTCGTCGATTTTGTTGCAGGTAAACAGACCCGACGCCGAACTGTCATTTCGAAGGAGGCCCCTGCACCGAACTCAGCCCGTGCAGGATTTCCATGGCGCCGACGGAGAAATCTACTCACCCGTGCTGGTGATCCGGCCCACAGCTCGGTCCTCGACCCGCGTCTGTGCGGCGCATCGCAGGCGGGTCCCGGGACGTGCGGCCAGCCATGAGCGTG
>DATABT010001054.1:0-7907 GCA_036259455.1 Longimicrobium sp.
AGCCCCAACTCGTCCAACCGCTTCCCGACCTCGTTCGGCCCCGAGAACTTCCCCAACATGAACACCCGCTCGTTACCGACCAACGCCGGATCGAACGGCACCACCCGCGGCGACCCGTAGAAATGATCCCGCTTCGACTCCGACGCCGCGCCCAGCCGGTCCAGCGCGGCCACGGCCACGGTTCGCAGGTGCGCACGGCGCCCGTCGGCCCACGCCTCGAACGCCTCCGCGCCGGGGCCGGGGCTGAAGCCGGCCAGGAAGTCGCCGGCGCAGAGGGAGAGAACGCTCTCGTCCAGCTGCGCCAGGGCGGCGGCCTGCGGCAGCGCGGCCGCGTCGCAGGGGAGTGTGGCGCGGCATTCGACCCGGCCGTGTGCCACTTCCAGCGCGTTGCCCAGGCGCGCGCGCAGCCGGCCGAGCGCCTGCGTGAGCGAGTGCCGCGCGTTCTCTTCCGGGCTGCCTCCCCACAGCAGGCCCGCCAGCGCTCCGCGCGAGTGGCCGTGCCGGCCCTCCAGCCGCAGGTACACCAGCAGCGCCAGGTCCTTCTTTCTCAGGGGGATGGGCGTGCCGTGCTCCAGCAGCGCGGGCGTTCCGAGCGTCACCAGGTACAATCCCGGCGCGCACGAAGGGAGGGAGTTTTCCATGACGTCGACCCCATGACGGCTGCGTGAATGATCAGGAACTTCATGAATTCCGGCGTGGCATTGTCATGCCGGGGGGGGCCGGGAAGCACCGGTTGTCTTGCATCCATCGTGCAAAGTGCGCCATTTCGTCGGGGAAGGCATCGTGGCGGACGCCGTTCACTCCGGTTCCCACCCGCCGGAATTCGTGACAAATAGGTCGAATGCGAACGTTGAGAGCACCGGAGGGGACGCGCGGATCATTTTGTTTGCCTTTCCCATTCCGCCGCTTGTGACGAGTGGTTATGATTGATCGTCAACTTCCCCGTCCAATCCTTGCCAGCCTTCCCGGCGGGCGCCCGCGGGACCGGCGCGAACGCCGCGGGCTCCGGGTCCCCCCAGGTTCCCAGGCATTCCCGTGATGCTGCTGCATGCCCCCCAGGGCGCAGAGCTCGGCACGCTGCTCGCCGAAAACGACACGCCCGAGGCCGGCTTCGAACGCCTGGCGTCGTTTGCCGCGCGGCTGCTGCAGGTCCCCGTCTCCGTCATCTCCCTGGTGGGCACCGACCGCCCGTTCAGCGCGGGCGAGCCCGGCGACACGTGGCGCATGCGCCGCGAGGCGCCGCTGGACCGCTCGCTCTGCGGCGTGACCGTGAGCACCGGCGGTCCCCTGGTCCTCAGCGATGCGCGCGAGCACCCGGCCGTGCGCCGCAACCCGGCGGTGTGGCTGGGGGAGATCGGCTATGCGGGCATCCCCTTTCGCCGGCCGGACGGGCGTATCGTGGGGACGCTGTGCGTGGCGGACGCCCGTCCGCGCGAGTGGACGGCGGAAGACGTGGATCTGCTGGGCTCGCTGGCCCACTTCGCCGCGCTGCTGGTCTCGCAGCACGAGGGCGAGCCGGCCATGCAGCGCGCCCTGGCGCAGGCGGCGCAGAGCGCGCGCGGCAGCGTGAGCCTGCGGATGCTGCGCAAGGCGGTGGAGACCATGCAGATGGGCGTCACCATCACCGACACCCGCGGGCGCATCCTCTACAGCAACCCCGCGGACGCGGGGATGCACGGCTACACCCCCGACGAATTGGTCGGCCGCCACGCGCGCGTTTTCGCCCCGGCGGAGCACGCGCGGCCGCTGGACGCGGCGCGGCTGAACGACGTGGCCAGCTGGAGCCGAGAAACCATCAACGTGCGCAGGGACGGATCTACCTTTCCCGTCCTGCTGCGCTCCGACGTGGTCCGCGACGCGGCGGGGCGCCCCGTGGCGCTGGTCACCTGCTGCGAGGACCTGACGCACCGCAAGCGGCTGGAGCGCGAGCTGCTGCGCAACGCCTTCTACGACCCGGTCACGGAGCTCCCCAACCGCGGCCTGCTGAACCACCGGCTGGACCTGGCCCTGGACGCCGCGCGGCGGGATGGGCACCGGTTCGCGGTGCTGGCCATCGAGCTGGACCGCATCCAGCTGGTGCACGACAGCCTGGGCCGGGCCGCGGGGGACGAGCTGCTGGCGGGCGCGGCCGCGCGGCTGCGGGAGTGCGCGCCGGCGGACGCCATGGTGGCGCACCTGGGCGGCGACCAGTTCGCCATCCTGCTGGACGGGGTGATGGGGGTGGGCGACGCGACGCGCGTGGCGACCTGCGTGCACCAGATGCTGGCGCAGCCGCTGCGCGCGGCGGGGCGCGAGGTGTTTTCCGGCGCCAGCGTGGGGATCGTTCTCTCGGGGCCCGGCTACGCACAGGCGGAGGACGTGCTGCGCGACGCGGCCATCGCCATGATCCGCGCGCGGTCGGCGGCGCACGGGCAGTACCACGTGTTCGATCCCGCGATGCACGCGGAGGCCATGGCGCGGCTGCAGCTGGAGACGGACCTGCGCCGGGCGCTGGAGCGGGGCGAGCTGCGCGTCTTCTACCAGCCCATCGTGCACCTGCAGACGGGGCGCATCGCGGGGTTCGAGGCGCTGGCGCGCTGGCAGCACCCGGAGCGCGGGCTCATCATGCCCGACGACTTCATCCCCATGGCCGAGGAGACGGGGCTCATTCTCCCCATCGGCCTGTGGGTGCTGGAGGAGGCGTGCCGCACGCTGCGCCGGTGGCAGGAGCGGCCGGACGGGGAGGGGCTGAAGATGGCCGTCAACCTGTCCGCGCGGCAGTTCTCGCAGCCGGACCTGGTGCGGCGGATCAAGGGCATCCTGGCCAGGACGCAGATTCAGCCGGGCACGCTGGAGCTGGAGATCACCGAAAGCGTGATCCTGCAGCACTCCACGTCGGTGATGGACACGCTGGGGCGCATCAAGGCCCTGGGCGTGCAACTGCACGTGGACGACTTCGGCACGGGCTACTCGTCGCTCAGCTACCTGCACCGCCTGCCGCTGGACGCGCTGAAGATCGACCGCTCGTTCGTCAGCGGCGCCGACGCGGGGAGCCTGCAGATCGTGCGGACAATCGTGGCGATGGCGCGGGCGCTGGGCGTGAGCGTGGTGACGGAGGGGATCGAGAGCGCGGAGCTGCTGGACGAGCTGCGGTCGCTGCAGTGCGAGTACGGACAGGGCTTCTTCTTCTGCCGGCCCGTGGCGGCCGACGAGATCGAGACGCTGTTCGACCGCGATCCCAGCTGGTAAAGCACGGTGATGGGCAACCCCCGCGCGGCCCGGGACGCCCGCCCCTGAACCAGCGGCTGAAGCCGCGGGCTGAACGGCCACGAGCTCGGCCGGGCTCGCGAAGCTCGCCCGGCGGGGCATCCCCCCATGGGCGCTTCGCGCAGACGGCCGTGCAAGCACAAGGTGGCTGAGGCCACCCTCGTCCTTCGTGATTTTGCGGCCGCGGTTTCAACGACACGAACGCCGCCCCTGTGCACCGGGGCGGCGTTCTGCACGAACCGTCCGCGCAGGCGGGCATCACGTCTTTGCCGCGATTTCAATCGCCATCCCGGGGGGCCAGCACGGAGCCCGCCGCGCCTCATCGTCGTCCTTCGTGTCCTCCGCGTGAACCGCTTTCAGAGGCGCGCTCCCGGTGCCAATCTTGCGGCGCCTTTTCCGCCCGGCGTGGACGTCATCGACCCGCATCTCCCCACCTCCGAATCGTCATCATGAGCATGACGGACAGCGGCCGCTCTCTGCCCGGGCCCGATGCCGCCGGTCCCGATCGGCCAAGCGAACCCGTGCCCCAGGGTGGTCCGATTCCGCCCATCGGTCCGGGCGCATCGGTCGCCGACCGCTCTCAGCGGGAGCCCGATGCCGCCGGTCCCGATCGACCCGGCGAACCCGCGCCCCAGGGTGGTCCGATCCCGCCCATCGGTCCGGGCGCATCCGTCGCCGACCGGTCTCTGCCCGAGCCCGATGCCGCCGATCGACTCGGCGGACCCGCGCCCCAGGGTGGTCCGATCCCGCCCATCGGTCCGGGCCCATCCGCGTTCGGGAGCGCATCCGCCGATATCGGGAACGATGCCGCGTCCGCATCCGCCGCGTCCGTGACGGGGCCGGTGTCGTCGCCGCACGGCGGGATGGGGGCGGTGCTGCACGCGGAGGGAACCACGTTCCGCGTGTGGGCGCCGCACGCGGCGGGGGTGTCGGTGATGGGGAGCTTCAACGGCGAGTCGCCGGATGCAAGCCCGCTCGCGCGGGACGGGGACAGCGGCTACTGGTCGGCGGACGTGCCGGGGGTGCAGGCGGGGGACACGTACAAGTTCGTCATCCGCACCGAAGACGGGCGCGTGCTGGAGAAGCGCGACCCCTATGCGCGCGACGTGACGCATTCCGTGGGCTGGTGCCTGGTCACCGACCCCTCGTTCGACTGGGGTGAAGACACGGGATACCGCTCGCCGGACCGGGACGACCTGCTGATCTACGAGGTGCACGTGGGCACCTTCAACGACGAGCCGGGCGACGGGCCGGGAAACCTGGAGAGCGTGATCCGGCGGCTGGACTACGTGAAGGAGCTGGGCTTCAACTGCATCGAGATCATGCCCACCAGCGAGTTCGCCATGAGCCACTCGCTGGGCTACAACCCCGCCCACATCTTCGCGGTGGAAGAGGCCTACGGCGGGCCCAGGGGGCTCAAGATGCTGGTGAAGGAGGCGCACGCGCGCGGCATCGCCGTGATCCTGGACGTGGTCTACAACCACTTCGGGCCGAGCGACCTGGACCTGTGGCAGTTCGACGGGTGGACGGAGAACGGCAAGGGTGGCATCTACTTCTACGAAGACTGGCGCTCGTCCACGCCCTGGGGCGACACGCGGCCGGACTACCGCCGCGGCGAGGTGCGGCAGTTCATCCGCGACAACGCGCTCTTCTGGCTGGAGGAGTTCCGCCTGGACGGGCTGCGCTGGGACGCCACGGGGCAGATCCGCAACGCCAGGGGCGGCAACCACCCGGGCGACGACCTGCCGGAGGGGTGGGAGATGATCCGCTGGATCAACGGCGAGGTGAACGCGCGGCAGCCGTGGAAGCTGCTGATCGCCGAGGACCTGCAGACCAACGCCGCCGTCACCCGCGACCCGGACCACGGCGGCGCCGGCTTCGACAGCCAGTGGGACGCGCGGTTCGTGCACCCCGTCCGCGAAGCCGTCATCACGCCGGACGACGGCGCGCGGCACATGCACGCGGTGGCGGACGCCATCCGCTTCACCTACGACGGCGATCCCATCAAGCGGGTGATCTACACGGAGTCGCACGACGAGGTGATGAACGGCCGCGCCCGCGTGCCCTACGACATCAACCCCGCCGACGCGGCGTCGTGGGAGTCGAAGAAGCGCTCCACGCTGGCCGGCGCGCTGGTGTTCACCTCGCCGGGGATCCCGATGATCTTCCAGGGGCAGGAGTTCCTGGAAGACGGGTGGTTCGTGGATACGGACCCGCTGGACTGGACGAAGCTGGAGCGCTTCGCCGGCATCCACCTCCTGTACCGCGACCTGGTCCACCTGCGCCGCGACGCACACGGCACCACGCGCGGGCTGCGCGGGCCGAACGTGAGCGTGCACCACGTGAACGACGGGGACAAGGCCGTCGCGTTCCACCGCTGGCTGGACGGCGGTCCGGGCGACGACGTGGTGGTGATCGCCAACTTCGCCAACCGCGCGTACGACGAGTACCGCGTGGGCGTGCCGCGCGACGGCGAGTGGAAGGTGCGCTTCAACAGCGACTGGAACGGCTACTCGCCGGACTTCGGCAACCACCACAGCTGGCACGCCGAGGCGGAAGACATTCCCCGGGACGGCATGCCGTGGAGCATCGGCGTGGGCCTGGGCCCGTACACCGCCCTCATCCTCTCGCAAGACTGAAAAGATCTGATCTCACACAGGGTCAACAGGGTTCGCTCGTGCCGGTCCCCGCGCCCGGTGCCTGCGGCCGCGGTAGAATCAACTCCGTTGACTCTGTTGACCCCGCGTGAGACCAATCAGTTTTTCGAAAGATGATGCATGCCGAAGCGGCACTGGCCTTGCCCGGCGCCGTCGGGATTCGGCGGAAGACGGAACGCGGAAGAGGAGGATGCGATGGCGTGCCCCACCATCACGCTCACCGGCGTGACCCGCGACGTATGGACGTGCCTGCGGCAGCGCGCGTCCGGGCGGGGCGTCACCGTGCCGGACGCCGACCGCGGCAGCATTCGCCACCGCGACGCCGACGCGGACTACGCGTGGGACGAGGGAACGGCCATCCTCACCGTCACCCTCACCCGCAGCCCGTCGTGGATCGGGTGCAACGCCATCGAGTCGCGCATCCGGCAGGCGGCCGCCGGGTGCGGCGCATCGTGAAACGGGTCCGCGACTTGCGACGGTGCATGGCCCTCTGGATGCACGTGGACGACGCGAGGGAGGGATGACGATGGCACGCTACGAGCGCGACTTCATGGGCCGGGTGCGGGGGATGTTCGGCCGCCTGGCGGGTGGGGACGACCGCCCGGGCCGCCGCCCCATGGGCGCCTCCGGGCCCGGCGCCGAGGGCTACTACCTGTCGCCGGAGATGGCGTACGACACGGAGTACGCGCTGCGCCAGCGCGAGCGCACGGGGTACGACCGGGGCTACGGCATCGCGCAGTTCGGGCGCTCCGGCAGCGGCCGCGGCTACGGCGGCGAGTATCGGACGGGGCGCGGAGGATACGACCGCGGCGAGTTCTTCGTCAACCGCCGCCCGGGCAGCAGCGGCTACCGCACCGGCCGCTACGAGCGCGACCTTGGGGCGCGCGGCGGCATGGCGGCCGGCCGGCGCGGATACGATCACGGCTCTGGCGGATACGACCGCGGCTTCGGGTACCACCGCTGACCCGCGTCTGGCGCGGAGGACGCGGAGGAAAAGAGAGCGGACGCGGATGAGGTCCTTCGTCCGCGTCCCCTTTGCTCGTCGTGGCCCGTAGACGGCCGGGGCGTCTTGTGGCAGATTTGCATCCAGCGGGTCACGTCCCCCCTCCAGCCACACCGTCCCATGTTCCGCATCACCCGCGGGCATTCCGTACAGCACGTCCAATTTCCGCTCCCCCTCATTCGCGACCTGGACGCCCTGGAAGACGAGGAGAAGCGGGAAAACGCCGCCGCCCCCGATTCCCCGTCACCCGTCGCTTCGCAGGCAGACACGGAGACGGCCGAGGCGGGCGGGTAACCAGGAGGAGTGGAGATGCAGCCGAAGACGGTGCACCTGTTCGTCTACGACACGCTGGCGGACTGGGAGCCGGGGTACGCCGTTGCCGGCATCAACAACCCCGCGCACCAGCGCGAGCCGGGGCGCTACCGCGTCCGCACGGTGGGCGTGGGCACGGCGCCGGTCACCACGACGGGCGGCGTGCGCATCGTCCCCGACATGGCGGCGGACGGGCTCGATCCGGCGGAGAGCGCGATGCTCATCCTTCCCGGCGGCGACGTGTGGGACGGCGGCGGCGGCGTGCCCGAGGCGGTGGAGAAGGCGCGCGCCTTCCTGGCGGCGGGGGTCCCCGTGGCGGCCATCTGCGGCGCGACGGCCGGGCTGGCGCGCGGCGGGCTGCTGGACGACGTGGACCACACCAGCAACGCGGCGGAGTACCTGGCGTTCACCGGCTATGGCGGCGCCGGGCGTTACCGCGGCGAGCCCGCGGTCAGGGACGGCACGCTGATCACGGCGTCGGGGACGGCGCCGCTGGAGTTCGCGCGCGAGATCTTCCGCGCGCTGGACCTGTACGAGCCGCGCGTGCTGGACGCCTGGTACGCGCTCTTCAAAACCGGCGACGCATCGGCTTTCCACGCCCTGGAGGCGGAGGCCGGGCAGCCCGCCTGACACGCATCGCCTCACGCGGACGGACCAGACGCCCCGCGAGCGCATCCGCGGGGCGTCTT
>DATABT010001055.1:0-2781 GCA_036259455.1 Longimicrobium sp.
CAGGCCCCGCCGGTTCTCCGGCGGGGCCTGCTGTTGAATTCCAGGAACGAGACGGCCGTCGCCCGGCTCTACTCCAGGCAGAAGCAGCAGCCGTTCTCGCAGAGTCCCGTCAGGCCGGCGCCAGGATACCGCGAGTCGCACCTGAGCTGGCAGCCGAACTGGTTGGTGCACCGGCCCTCCGAGAAGTCGGGGCAGGTACGCGCCGACGGCGCGGCCGCCAGCGCTGTGTGCGTTCCGAACATCAGCGCGCCGCCGACGGCGACGGAGAACAGCAGGGTCCTGAGACGGTCGATCTTGCGTGCCATTGCTTGTCTCTCCAGCGGTGAATGGGTCGCCGCGTGCGGCCGAGGATCGTTAGATCATGGCGGATTCTGCTGCCGGGCAAGAGAGTGATGGCGAAGGGCAGGAACGAAAGGACTGGCCCCGCGGACAGCCGGCGGAGCCTCTTTTCGTCAGCCCATCGACGCGTCAGAAGATGGGGCAGTAGCAGCAGCCCACGCCGCCATCCGTGTCGCAGCGGGCACCCGAGACGTCGCCGCCGGCCTGCACGCACTGGTCCTGGCACTGCGCCAGGTTCGTGCACTTGCCGATCGCCAGGCGCGGACAGGGCGGCGCCACGCCGGCCAGCGCGGACGACGCGCCAAAGCCCAGGGCGCCACACACCACCAGCGCCAGCAGGGCCGAGCGGGTGGCGCGCATCGAGGTGCTCATCTTCATCCTCTCGGGTTCTGGTGAACGCAGTCGCCGCTCAGATGCCGGCGCCGGGGCAGAAGCAGCATCCGTTGGTGCAGGCGGCCTCGGCGGGGCGGCCTCCGGCGTTGAAGCACGCCTCCTGGCACTTCGCCAGGTTGCCGCAGGTGCCGATGGCCGTCAGCGGGCACGGCCGCGCCTCGGCCAGCGCGGCCGACGCGCCGAACCCCAGCGCGCCGAGCACGGCCAGCCCCAGCAGCGCGGCGCGCGCGCGGAGAAGGGTGTTGCGCATGGCATTCCTCCAGGTCAGCGGTCGATCGAGGCGCGGGTGTGGCTCCGCGCGCTCACCAGCAGCGGCAGGCGCCGGTGTTGGGGTCCCAGCTCATGTTCGGCTTGCCCAGGTAGTTGCAGTACGCCCGGCACTCCTCCGCCGAATCGAAGATGGGCGCCATCGATACCGCGGCGCGGGCGGCGGAGGCGCCGGACGCCAGCGCGGCGAGGATCACCAGGCCGAACAGGGTGCCGCGGACGCGAGTGGTGAGGCTGGCCATGTTCTCCTCCACAGAACAGGGGTGACCAGATGCGCCACCCGCGCTCGCGAGCGGCGCCCGACCAGGAGCGCACGCGAGACGGCCCGCCGCTCCCGAAGCTCCCAAACGTCGCTTCCGGCCGTTCCGCGCCTGCCAGGCTGCATGCTGCCCGTCGCGCCTCCGCAGGGGATGGGCGTACGATTGACGCCGCAATTTCTGCGCCCTCGGTGTTCGGCCGTTACGGAGGGCGCGCCGGCTGCCGTCCATCGCGACGCCAAGCTGACGGCGGGGATCATCCGCGTGTTCAAGAGCGGCGGGTGGAGGCGGTGGATACTGACGAGATGGCAGGGCGGGGGCGGTATGGAACTTGTTTTTCCAGAAGTCGGCAACGCCGGTGCGCCCGCGTGGAGATCGATGGTTCAATCCACCAGACGCGGCGCCGCTGCTGCGAATGATAACGAATGGAATGAACGGGATTGGGAGAGAGATGATCAACTTCGAGCGACTTACCGTCAAATCGGCAGAGGCCGTGCAGGCCGCCGCGAGCGAGGCGCGGCGCGCGGGGAACCCGACGATCGAGGACCTGCACCTGCTGGGTGCGCTGCTGGAGCAGGAGGAGGGGATCGTCGTCCCCATCCTGCAGAAGGTGGGCGTGAACGTCACCCGCCTGAGGACCGAGGTGGAGGGGGCGAGTGCGCGCCTGCCCAGGCAGTCGGGCGGGGCCAACCCCACCATCAGCCGCGAGCTGAACGAGGTGCTGGACCGCGCCGAAAAGGAGGCGCGCGACCTCAAGGACGAGTACATCAGCACCGAGCACCTGCTGCTGGGGCTGGCGGAGAAGGGCTTCTCCGTCAGGGAACTGCTGCGCGCCCAGGGGGCCACGCGCGAGGCGCTGGTGCAGGCGCTGGAGCAGGTGCGCGGCAGCCACCGCGTGACGGACCAGAACCCGGAGGAGAAGTACCAGGCGCTGCAGCGCTTCTCGACCGACCTCACCGAGCGGGCCCGGCGCGGCAAGCTGGACCCGGTGATCGGGCGCGACGAGGAGATCCGCCGCGTGGTGCAGGTCCTTTCCCGCCGCACCAAGAACAATCCGGTGCTCATCGGCGAGCCGGGCGTGGGCAAGACGGCCATCGCCGAGGGGCTGGCGCAGCGCATCGTGCACGGCGACGTGCCCGAGGGGCTGCGCGACAAGACGCTGGTCTCCCTGGACATCGGCGCCATGCTGGCCGGCGCCAAGTACCGCGGCGAGTTCGAGGAGCGCCTCAAGGCGGTGCTCAAGGAGATCAGCGACGCCGAGGGGCGGTTCATCGTCTTTCTGGACGAGCTGCACACCATCGTGGGCGCCGGAAAGACGGAGGGCTCGCCCGACGCCGGCAACATGCTCAAGCCGGCGCTGGCCCGCGGCGACCTGCGCCTGGTGGGCGCCACCACGCTGGACGAGTACCGCCAGTACATCGAGAAGGACGCGGCGCTGGAGCGGCGCTTTCAGCCCGTCTTCGTGGGCGAGCCGTCGGTGGAGGACACCATCGCCATCCTGCGCGGGCTCAAGGAGCGGTACGAG
>DATABT010001056.1:0-17401 GCA_036259455.1 Longimicrobium sp.
GTCGCGCCGATCTTGACCGACGTGGCGCCGGGGATGATGCCGATGCGTATTCGCCCCGCGTACGGCACGCGGTGGAGCCGTACGCGGGGCGCATCCGCATCGGCATCATCCCCGGCGCCACGTCGGTCAAGATCGGCGCGACGGTGGGGTACGACGTGCGCGAGAAGGGAACCAACGCGTACCTGGTCAGCGGGCTGGCCAACGAGCAGGTGACGGTGACGTTCAACTGGTTCCAGCCCGTTGCCACCAACAGCCGGCGGCTGCAGGTGGTGTGCACCGCCAGCACGGCGGACCGCGACCAGCGGGTGCGGGCGGGGACCAGCGCGGGCTTCCCCAGCGCGTGGGAGTACGTCTCCACGGCCGGCTGCTGGCGCGTGTACATCGGCGAGCGGCCGCTGCCCATCGATGCCACGGCCGAGGCCACGTACAAGCAGAACGTCATCAACGCCGGCCTTGCGACCTCGGCGGCGATCTGGAAGACGGTGAACGCGACCATCAACGAGCCGCGCTACGTCACCACCAAGACCAGCACCGGCACCTCCGCCAGCTCGCGCAACCCGCCGCGCATCACCGTGGCGTCCACGGCGCGCGTGCTGATCGGCGGCACCACCCAGTACCGCGGCATCGCGGAGGTGATGCGCAACGCGTCCGGCTCGCTGGCCGGCATCAACGACGTGCCGATGGAGGAGTACCTGTACGGCGTGGTCCCGCGCGAGCTGGGCCCCGTGCAGTACCCGGAGGCGGAGGCGCAGAAGGCGCAGGCCGTGGCGGCGCGGACGTACGCCATGAGCAACCTGGGCAAGCACTGGAACAACGGCTTCGACCTGCTGGCCACGGTGCAGGACCAGGTGTACGGCGGGTCGGCGGCGGAGCACTCCGTCTCCACGGCCGCCGTGAACGCCACGGCGGGCATCGTGGCGACGTACAGCGGCAACCTGATCAACGCGCTCTTCTACGCCACCAGCGGCGGCAAGACGAGCAACGTGGAAGACGTGTTCACCGGCACCGACGCGTACCTGCGCAGCGTGTGGGACGCGCCGGCGGGGCAGGAGCTGTCGTCCGTCAGCGCGCTGCTCACGGACCTGCGCACCCCCGCCTGGACGGGCGCGTACGGCGGCTTTCACACCTGGCACCGCTGGAACTTCACCTGGACGATGGCGCAGATGAGCTGCGTGATCGGCGACTTCGCCAACA
The DNA here is from genome assembly GCA_036259455.1 of Longimicrobium sp. Lineage (GTDB taxonomy): Bacteria > Gemmatimonadota > Gemmatimonadetes > Longimicrobiales > Longimicrobiaceae > Longimicrobium. Next base: position 1,195 of record DATABT010001056.1, read on the forward strand.
AGCCGGTCGGCAACGTGACGCAGATCAACGTCCTGTCGCGCTCCGCCACCAGCGGCCGGGTGACACAGATCCAGTTCGTCACGGACCAGGGCACGTTCACGGAGACGGGGACGGCCATCCGCTCGGCGATGCAGTACATCAACAGCTCCGGCGTGCCCACGATGCTGCCGAGCACGCTCTTCGTCATCGACCGGATCACCAACTCGTCCGGGCAGCTGACGGGGTATCGCGTGTATGGCGGCGGCAACGGCCACGGGGCCGGGATGGCGCAGACGGGGGCGGTGGGGATGGCGCGCGCGGGCCACACCTATCAGCAGATCCTGCAGAAGTACTACACGGGGATCGTGCTGCAGGTGAAGAACGGCACCCGCCGCGACGGCATTTCGCCCAACCCGGTGACCACGACCGACCCGTACGACTGTACCAGCGCGTGAGGTGATACCAGCTCCGGCAAAGGCTGGGGTTTCACACAGGGTCAACGGAGTCAGCAGGGTTTGCTCGTGAAGGTGTCCTTACCCTGTTGACTCCGTTGACCCTGTATGAGACATGTTCTCTTGGCGGACTCAGAACCGGGAGATGGATCCTGTCGCTGATCGAGCGCCCTGTCATCGGCTGGTTCGATGCACGCGAGGCCGCGGCCAACAAGTACCAGGGCCGGCTCCCAACCGCGGAAGCCGGCCCCGATTCCGGACGTTGCCAGGAGGGCGTCAGTCGAAGTCGAAGATGTCGCCCAGGAAGCCGCGGCGCTTCTTCTTGTAGCCGTAGCCGCCCTGGTAATCGTTGTCGTACTTCTTGTGACGGCGATGGGAATCGCCGTAGCCGGGCTGCGGCGCGTACCCGGGCTGCTGCTGCGGAGGCGGCGGGGGAGCTGCGGCCGGCGCCTGGTCGGCCGAGCGCTCGATGATCTTGTCCAGCTCCCCGCGGTCCAGCCACACGCCGCGGCACTGCGGACAGTAGTCGATCTCGATTCCCTGCCGCTCCGACATCACCAGGTCGGGCGTCAGGCACACGGGACACTTCATCGTCCTCCTCACGTCCAGGGGTTCACGGGCCAACACCCCCATTCTGGCGCCACCACCACCCTCCCGTCCAGTCCCCGTCCGCATCGTCCGGACCTGTTCCTCGCGCGCCCCGCACCGGGTCGCGCCTGCCCCAGCGCGGCGCGGGGTAGCACCGATCGGGCCCTCTCGTCAAGGGGACGGGCCAACTCGAACGGCGACAAAAACATACGGTTTTCCGACAGAACGGGTTGGTCCGCGGCGTTGTCTCCGTGTTAGAATCCGGCAGGCGGCGCGGACAGGTCTCCGCATCGCCCGTTACCGACACACGACACGCACGCCGAGATACAACCGTGAAATTCCGGACCATTCTCATCGCCGCGCTTCCGCTCCTCGCCGCCTGCGAGGGTGACGCGCCGACCGTTTCCGCCGCTCCTTCGTTCGACCAGGCCGGCGCTCCCTTCTCCTACGACGTTCCCGTCCGCGACGGCTATCTGACCGGCGCCGACGGCGTGCAGCTGTACTACAAGATCCTGGGCACGGGGCCGGACACCGCGGTGGTGCTGCACGGCGGTCCGGGGATGTCGATGGGGTACCTGGACCGCGACCTGGCCCCGCTGGCGCATGGCCGCACGGTGATCTTGTACGACCAGCGCGGCGGCGGAAAGTCGCAGCTCATCGCGGACCCCGCACAGCTCGCGCTGGATCGCCACCTGGCGGACCTCGAGGCGGTGCGCCAGCACTTCGGCATTCAGAAGATGGCGCTCGTCGGCCACTCGTGGGGCGCGCTGCTGGCCGGCTTCTACGCCCGCGAGCACGCGGACCGGCTTCAGAAACTGGTGCTGCTGAACCCCGCGCCGCTCACCGCGGCGCTGTGGGGCGAGTTCGAGGCGATCGTCGCCGCCCGCGCCGACGCCGCCACCAGCGCGCGCATCGGCGAGATCGCGGGCCTGTGGTTCGCCGGGCAGGTGGACCAGGCGTTGTGCGAGGAGTTCCTCACGCTGCGCTTTTCCACCTACTTCGCGGACGCCGCGAACCTGGCCAGGCTGCGCGGCGGCTGGTGCGACGTGACCGACGCGGTGGCGGCCGGCCTGCTGCCCACGCACCTCACCATCCTGGGCTCGCTGGGCGCGTGGGACCTGACCAGCCAGCTCTCGCACGTAAGCGTGCCCACGCTGGTCGTCCACGGCACGGCGGACGCGGTGCCCTTCGCCAGCTCGCAGGCCTTCGCGAACGCCATCCCCGGCGCGCGGCTCTGGGTGATGGAGAACGTGGGCCATTTTCCGTGGATGGAGGCACCGGTGGATTTCTTCACCGGCCTGAACAACTTCCTCCGGCGCGAGAACCAGGGCTGATTTCCGCAGACTGAAAGCACTCACGCAGAGCAGCAGCGGGGCAGAGCAGCAGAGGAACGGAACGCCGTCCTCCGCTGCTCTGCCCCTCTGCTGCGCTGCGTGGAAAAGTTTTGCTCCTCTACGCCGGCACGTAGCGCGAATCCACCGCAAGCTCTTCCTTTCCCTCCGGCCAGACGTTGTGGTGCATGATGCGCAGCGCGTCCGCGGACGGCACCACGTCGATCCGCCATCCCCAGTCCGGCCCGGGCGGCGCCGCGTACGAGCCGCGGACGGTGAGCGCGCCGTCGTCCGATGGCGAGCCGGTGCACGCCATCACCTTTTCGCCGTTGTGAAAGGTGTCCATCCAGTGCGCCGTCACCACGCCCGCCTTTCGCTGGTGGCCGATGATCAGCGTCCCCTCCTGCGGCTGCCCGCCGTAGCTCCACGTGTAGTCCACGCGCACGAACTTGCCGCCGACCATCGGCGTTACCACCGCGGTGGACGCGGACTCGTCCGCGATCCCGGCGTGCGGGTCCTGCAGCGTGCTGGTGCCGCGCCAGTTCCCGGCACAGGTCGTCAATCCATCGAGTGCGCTCATCCAGCGGGTCCCGTAGAAAAGGTTGAGGTGATCGACCGCATCTTCTTGATCCACAGATGGTTCAGCGCGCGCGTGCAACCATCTCCTGAATGCGCCGCACTCCCTCCGCCACCGACGCCTCCTCCGGCCCGAACGAGAAGCGCGCGTACGTCCGGAATCGTGAGGGGCGGCCGCTGCGGCGCTTGCCCGGGTTGATGTCGAAGAACTCGCCGGGTACGCAGATCACCTTCTCCTGCAGCGCCGCCTCGAAGAATCCCATCCCGTCGTTCAGCGGCGCGGGAAGGCCCGCCAGGTCCGCCCAGACGTAGAAGGTGCCCTCCGGCTCCGCGTCCAGCCGCATCCCCGCCTGGCGCAGCCCGTCCGCCAGGATGCGCCGCTTGCGCAGGAAGGCGTCGCGGATGGCGGACGTCTCCGCGCGCACGTTGGCGGGATCCAGCAGGGGGATGGCCGCGCGCTGCAGGGGCCGGCTTCCGCCGCCGTCCAGAAAGCTGCCGGAGCTGGTGACGGCCTCGATGACCGACGCCGGGCCCAGCACCCACGTGGTGCGCCAGCCGGGGTAGCGCCAGTTCTTGGTGAGGCCGTCCATGATCAGCACCGGGTCCGCGTCCACGTCGTCCACGTAGCGGGCGGCGCTCACCAGCCCCTCCTCGTCGGGCGTGGCGCACCAGGCGTAGTGCGAGTAGAACTCGTCCAGCAGCAGCGTGCACTCCAGCCGCCGCGCCGCCTCTACCCACGACGCCAGCTCCAGCCCGCGGATCGTCCTTCCGGTGGGATTGGACGGATTCGACAGCAGCAGCGCGGAAAGGCCGCGGCCCATGATCTCGCGCTCCAGCCGCCCCATGTCGAAGCGGTACCCGTCCGTCCCCTCCAGCAGGATGGGGATGGCGGTGAAGGCGCGAAAGATGTTGAGCAGCTCTTCGTACGCGGTGTAGTCGGGGAGAAAGTGGCCCAGGTTGATCTCGCCCAGCGCCGCCACCGTGCGCGTGAGCCCCAGCCGCCCGCCGCCGCAGATGCACACGTTGTCGGCGGTGTACCGCGACACCTTTCGCTGGCGGTACAGGTGGTTGTACAGGTCCGCGACCGCCTGGCGCAGCTCGGGGATGCCGGCCACGGGCGCGTACTCCTGGTCGGCGGGGGTGATGGGCGCCTCCAGCACGCGCGGCGGCGCGCCGGGCAGGGGCCCCGTCTCCGGCATCCCCTGGCCCAGGTTGCACCAGTCGGGGTGCCCGTACGCGTACCCCAGCCGCGCCGCCTCCGCCATCACGTAGATCACGCCGGTGAACGGCACCGCGCGAAAACCCGGCGCGGTGGGCGGCGCCACCGATTTGCGTCTGCGTTCCATCAGCCTCGGTTCCGTTGATTCTCTGCCGTGAGCCGGGAGTCTATCCCTTTCCGGAGCGCCGGGCAAAATCGGGGTGTCGGGGGGCGGCTGGGTTCGAGGCCTGGCGTGCGTCTCCAGATCAGGCCTCACACGGAGTCAGCGGAGTGAGCGGAGTTTCGTTCTGCCTCGTCGCTGGCTCCTGGTGAGACCCGTCGTTCTACGCCACGCTGACGGTGATGGATCTGGCGCCGAGCAGACGGCCCACGTCGTCGAAAAGGGGGTCGAGGGGGAGATTGGCGACGGCGCGCGACTCGAACGGAGTGAGGGTGACGGCCATCCTGTCGCCCGTGAACTTGTGCGACCAGGCGGCGACTGCGCGGCCGCCGCGCAGGACCAGCGGGTTGCCGTCGCCGGAGGTGGCGCCGGCGCCCATCTTCGCGGTGCTGTACGCCAGCTTCATGTGCTCGTCGGCGACGAAGCGCTGCCGGCCGTCGGGGGCGTAGCCCATGGTGTACGCATCCCACTTGGGCAGCAGCGCGACGGCGTCGGGATCGGCCGGTTCGGTGGATGCGAACGCGGCCTCGTCGTCCGCCGGGAGCATCATCCCGCCACCGACGTCCACCACCTCCGCGTTCTTCAGCGCTTCGGATGCGCGCTTCTGGCCGCAGCCGATCCACCACGCCACGTCCTTCACCCGCGCGGGGCCGAACGCGCGCAGGTACTCCAGCGCCAGCCAGCGCAGCGCCTCGTTCGGGTCCGGCTCGTCCAGCGGATGGCCGAGCCACGCCTCGGTCCACACGTAGCGAAGCACGTCCGTGCGCAGGCTGCCGCCCAGCCGCAGCACCAGCCCCTCGTACGCCATCACCCGCAGCGCCGTCATCAGGTTGGCGCCCATCCCGAACGCCTCCTGCGCCTCCGCGGGCGTCATCGGCTCGCGGAGGAGAGCCGGCATCCGCCGCTTGAGCGCGTCGTACTCGCCGCGCGTGATCTTCGCGTACTTGAGGTTGCCGTCGAACTTCTCCAGCGGCAGGCGCACGGCGGCGAAGATGCGCGGCGCGGTATCCGCCGGCATCAGGTGGATGGAGCCGCGCGGCCCCATCAGCCGCACCACCGCGCGGCGCTCCTCCGCGTTCCCCAGCCACTCCGCGGAGAACGATCGGCTGCGGCAGAGCAGGGAGAGCGGCGCGGAGGGATGGCTGCTGTAGACGGCCACCACGCCGCGCAGCGCGTCCATGGGATCGCCCGCGGGGTCGGCCAGCCGCTGGCGGCGATGGCTCCAGGCGCGCAGCTGCTCCAGGTCCGGCGCGGCGCTCACTTCCAGACGCCCAGCAGCTTGCGGACGGCCACGATCTGTCCCACGTGGTAGGCGTTGTGATCCGCCACCAGCAGCAGCTCGCGCAGGTACGTCTGTCCGTTGCCATGCGGGATCTGCGCGAACAGGTCGATCGAACGGTCCGCCGCCAGCTCCTGGAGCGACTCGCGGTTGGCGCGGAACGCCTCCACGCTCTCGGCCCACGAATCCGCGTCGGGCGGGGTGGGGGAATCGGGCCAGTAATCGTCGGGCCAGCTGGGCTCCTGGTAACCGGGATTGCGGCAGAACTCCAGGATGTCCCACTGGGTGAAGCGCAGGTGCTCCAGCAGCTCCCACGCGGAGTAGGGGAGTCCGGCCGGCCGCACGCCCTGCATGGTCCACGGCATTCCCTCCACCGCCGCGTCGAAGTGGGCGTGCGCGTCCTGCCAGTCCAGCATGCGCGCCAGCTGTGCGCGAAGGGCTTCGTTTTCCGTCATCAGTGGGATCGGGTGGTGATTGGAGAGCCGGTCAGGGATTCGTCTGTGTCCGCGAGTGGCCCCTCCCCCGGCCCTCCCCGCTCGTTCCTCGCCGAGAGGGGAGAATTTGCCCGCGTACCTTCACGGCGCGTGGCACGCGCACCAGCCCGCCGAAAGCACGATCGAAGTTCAACCTCCCCCGGGGTTTTGCGGGGAGGTGGAGGAGTGATGTGAGCCCCCGAGGGGGCGTGCCTCTCCCTGAGCCCCAACCTACAGCGCGTCTCGTCTGGACGAAACGGCTCCGGCGGTTAGGTTCCCCGTTCGCGCGCGGCCCTTTGCCGTGCGCCGCCTTTGAAGCGCTGGAGCACGATGCAGAACCTGCTGGAGCCCGCCGCCCCCACCTCGCCGGACGAGTACCGCGCGCTGGCGCGAGACATCTTTCGCGAGCTGATCGAGATCGACACTACCGACCAGACGGGTGACGTGACGCTCGCCGCGCAAGCGGTTCAGCGGCGGCTGCTGGACGCCGGCTTCGCGGAACAGGACGTCACGCTCGCCGGGCCGCATCCACGCAAGATGAACCTGGTGGCGCGGTTGCGCGGTACCAGCGCGCGCGGGCCCATGCTGATGCTGGCACACCTGGACGTGGTGGAGGCGGACCCGACGGAGTGGGAGACGCCGCCGTTCCAGTTCGTGGAGCGCGACGGCTTCTTCTACGGCCGCGGGACGACGGACCAGAAGGCGATGGCCTCCATCTGGGCCGCGAACCTCATCCGCATGCGGCGCGAGGGGATCGTCCCCGACCGCGACCTGATCCTTGCGCTTACGGCGGACGAGGAGGGGGGCGAGCACAACGGCGCGCGCTGGCTGGTGGAGAACCGGCGCGAGCTGGTGGAGGCGATGATGGGGCTCAACGAGGGCGGATGGGGACGCAGCCGGCACGGACGGCGGATGCGCAACGACCTGCAGGCGAGCGAAAAGGTCTACCTGGACCTGGAGCTGACGGCGAAGGGCACCGCCGGCCACAGCAGCATCCCCACGGACGACAACGCCATCTACCACCTGGCCGCCGCGCTGGGCCGCGTGGCCGCGCACGAGTTTCCCGTGCAGCTGGGCGAGGTGGCGCGCGCCTTCTTCGAGCGGATGTCGCGCGTGGACGGCGGCCCGCTGGCCGACGACATGCGCGCGCTGCTGGCCGGCACGGCGGACGCGGACGCCATCGCGCGGCTTACGGCGGTGCCCCAGTACCACGGGATGACGCGCAACACCTGGACGGTCACGCGCGTGGACGCGGGCCAGAGCAACAACACCATCCCGCAGACGGCGCGCGCCATCGTCAACTGCCGCCTGCTCCCCGGCCAGGCGCCGGAGGAGATGGAGCTGCTGATGAAGGCCGTGGTCGCGGACGAGCGCATCGCCGTGCGCCAGGCGGTGGTCGCCAAGCCCAGCCCGCCCTCGCCGCTGACGCCGGAGATCATGGACGCGGTGGAGTTCGTCACCGGGCAGATGTGGCCCGGCATTCCCGTGGTCCCGGTGATGGGGATCGGCGCCACGGACAGCCTGTACTTTCGCGCGGGCGGCATCCCCATGTACGGCGTGAGCGGCATCTTTCTGGACGTGGACGACGTGCGCGCCCACGCCCCCGACGAGCGCATCCTCGTCCAGTCCTACTACGAGGGCCAGGAGTTCCTCTACCGCCTGGTCCGCGCGCTGTCGTAGGCAAGGAAGGCCTCACACGGAGTCAGCGGAGTGGACGGAGTTCGTCCGGCGCGACGAGCAAACTCCGTCACCTCACTTGACTCCGTGTTGAGGCCAGATCTTTTCGCCGTGGGCGGTGCCGCCGTATGTTGCACCATTCCCAGATCCATCCACACCAGGGAGATCGCATGCGAATCGCTCCCGCCGTCGCAGGACGCGTGGCGGCCGCGCTCGTGGCCATCGCGGTAGCGGGCCCCGCGGCCGCGCAGTTCACCATGGAGCAGGTCAAGAGCTATCCGTTCCCCACCGAGCTGTCGGCGGCGGCCACGGGCGCGCGGGTGGCGTGGGCGTTCAACGAGGAGGGGCGCCGCAACCTGTGGGTGGCCGAGGGCCCGCGCTTTCAGCCTCGCCAGCTGACCCGCTACACCGCGGACGACGGGCAGGAGCTCAGCCGCGTGGAACTGTCGCGCGACGGGCGATGGGTCGTGTACATGCGCGGCGGAGACCAGGCCAACTGGGATTCGTACGTGCCGGTGAACCCCACCTCCAGCCCGGTGCCGCCGACGGTGGGCGTCTGGTCGATTCCGTTCGAGGGGGGCGAGCCGAAGCTGCTGGCGGACGGCGGGGCGGCGGAGCCGGCGGTGTCGCCGCGCGGCGACCGGGTGGCCTTCATCAAGGACCGGCAGGTGTGGATCGCGCCCATCGACGGCTCCGCGCCCGCCAGGCGGCTGTTCGCGGCGCGCGGCGAGATGGCCGGCCTGCGCTGGTCGCCCGACGGGAGCCGGCTGGCCTTCGTTTCCGGCCGCGGCACGCACTCGTTCGTCGGCGTCTACGCCGACAGCGCGACGCCCATCCTGTGGATCGCGCCCAGCACCTCGCGCGACGGGAGCCCGCGCTGGTCGCCGGACGGGCGGCGCATCGCCTTCGTGCGGCGCCCGGGGCAGGGGGGCGCGCCGGACTCCATCCTGGCGCGGCGGCACGCGCCGTGGGGCATCTGGACGGCGGACGCGGCCACGGGCCAGGCGCGCCGCGTCTGGCAGGCGCCCACGACGCTGCAAGGATCGGTACCCACCACGCACGGCGGCACCAACCTGCACTGGGCCGCCGGCGGGCGCATCGCCTTCCTCTCGTATCACGACGGATGGCCGCACCTGTACTCCATTCCCGAGGACGGCGGCGAGGCGCTGCTGCTCACCCCGGGCGACTACATGGCGGAGCACGTCAGCCTTTCCCCCGACGGGCGGCACCTGCTGTTCGCGGGGAACGCCGGCGGCGGCGCGGACGACATCGACCGGCGCCACGTGGTGCGCGTCCCCGTGGACCGCGCCGCGCCCGAGGTGCTTACGCCGGGCGCCGGGCTGGAGTGGAGCCCGGTGGTGACGGGGGACGGCGCGAGCGTCGTCTTTGTCTCCGGGACCGCCCGGCGTCCGCCGCTCCCGGCCGTGATGCCGTCCGGGGGCGGCCCGTCGCGGCTGCTGGCCGAGGACCGCATCCCGGCGGGGTTCCCGACGAACGCGCTGGTGACGCCGCGCGCGGTGGTCTACCGCGCGGCGGACGGGGTGCAGGTGCACGCGCAGCTCTTCGAGGGCCCGGGCGGCGCGGCGAAGAAGCCGGTCATCGTCTACATCCACGGCGGGCCGCCGCGGCAGATGCTGCTGGGGTGGCACTACTCCGACTACTACGCCAACGCCTACGCGCTCAACCAGTACCTGGCCAGCCGCGGGTACGTCGTCCTCTCCATCAACTACCGGCTGGGGATCGGCTACGGGTACGACTTCCACCGCCCCGCGAGCGCGGGCGCGCAGGGCGCCTCCGAGTACCTGGACGTACGGGCGGCCGGCGAGTACCTGCGCACGCTCCCGCAGGTGGACCCGGCGCGCATCGGCGTCTACGGCGGCTCGTACGGTGGATTCCTGACGGCGATGGCGCTGGCGCGCGACTCCGACCTCTTTTCCGCCGGGGTGGACATCCACGGCGTGCACGACTGGACCACCGAGCGCGCCCGCGGCATCCTGGTCCGCGACCGCTACGAGCAGGCGCCGGACGTGGATTCGGCCCTGGTGCGCGCCTGGCAGTCCTCCGTGCTCTCGTCGCTGGATGGGTGGAAGTCGCCCGTGCTGCTGATCCACGGCGACGACGACCGCAACGTGCGCTTCAGCCAGACGGTGGACCTGGCGCGGCGCCTGGAGGAGGCGGGCGTGCCGTACGAGGAGCTGGTCATCCCCGACGACACGCACCACTGGATGCGCCACGCCAACGCCGTGCGCGTGAACCAGGCCACCGCGGACTTCTTCGACCGCGTGTGGCGATCGGCCGAGCCACGCCCGTAGCGGCCCGTCGAAAGGGAGAGGCCGGGGGTACGGAGGGACAGCGAAAGCCGGAGGTTGGGAGGAAACCCGTCTTCCTCCGTTCCTCCGGCTTTCTCTGCTCCCGCCGGTCTGCTACGGAGCGGTCACGTCGAAGGTCATCCCCATGTCACGCTCGATGTTGGTGATGGGGCTGATGGCGGATCCCCAGTACAGCCCTACCAGCTCCACGTCCGTCTCGCTCCCCGGCACCCGCCGGAACACCGGCGAGCCGCTGTCGCCGTTGTAGCCCGCGAGCTGGGTGGGCTCCACACCCTTCCTGAGCTGGCACCACTTCGTCGTGGTATCGAACACGGAGTTCACGCAGGTACGGTTCACGACGCCCGAGGTCCAGCCGGTCTTCTGCCCCACCTTGTGGATGACGTCGCCCACCGCGACGTGGTTGGCCTTTCCCACGATCCGGAAGTAAGGATTGCTGCTGTCGATGACGTACATCGTCGACTTGTAGTTGCTCGGCAGAGTGTCCAGATGTTCACCCTGGTACTCGTTCTCCGTCTGCGTGCGAGCAATGTAACCGTGCTTCACCTGCGCCTGCACGCTGTCGTCGAAAACGCCGCGCGACGCATCGCTGAACCGGCAGCCGTTGGAGGAGTTGCAGGTGTAGCTCACGCTGTTGAAAGTCTGGGTTGATCCATAGGGAAAACGAGCCGGATCCTGGACCTCGGCGCCGATCCGGCTGTTCGATCCGGCCTGCCGGTGCACGGTGTTGACGCCGTCGTTCGTGCAATGCGAGTTGGTGAAGTAGCCGTATTTTTCGGCCACCAGAACGCTGAAGCCGAGCGTGCACTGGTAGGTCTTCGCGTTGTCGGCGACCCAGGTGATCTTCAGTCCGCCCGTGGTCGGCCGCACCCGCTCTCTGAGGGTGGCATGCTCTTCGGCCGGTTCGGCGTCCACCAGCTCGATGGCCGCCGGCGGAATGGAGAGCCCGCTCACGGCCTGGCGAACACGGTCGCGGACGCTGGCGTCCGAGATCCCGATCTCCACCCGGTTCGTCACCTCGTTGACGTCGGTGAAGGCCACTCCGTTGATTCCGAGCACGGCCGGGTCGACCTTCTCGCGCCAGCCCTGCAGCTGGGCAAAGTCGAAACGTCCCTGCCGCATGATCATCCCCCGTCCCCGGCCGGCGCGCAGCACGGAGGCGAGCGCGGCGCGGGCCGCTTCGCCCTGGGCGTCCGGGTTCGTCAGGACCACGTTCAGGTTGCCCTGCGGGTCCCGGTAGTAGCCCCCGAAGCCGGGGATCTCCCGCGCCATCTGCACGAAGCGCTCGTCGATCGTCATGCCCGGGACCGGCGAGGCGATGCTCCCCATGACCGCCCCCTCGCCCGGCCCCGCCGGGCTGGTCCGGTCCGCGCACCCGGCGGCGAGGACCGCCGCCGCGAACACGAACCCCCCTCGAAGAAGATTGCTTCTGGTCTGCATGTTTCCCTCTGGCCCTGGAAGGTGAGCGTGTGGAACAGCCACCCACGGCCGTGGGTGCTGCATCCCATGACGTGCTGCGTGATGGGGTGCCTCCCCGGAGCACGGGGAGGCGAACAGGCGGTGGGGCTACCGCCAGGGCGCCGGAAGAGAAGGGCGACGATGGCGGCGCATCTTTCTCCCGGCACGCGGGGTCCGCGTCGGGCCGATCAGATCGGCCACCACGCCGCGTTGCTGGCCAGGGGCACCGAGTAGACGCGCGCGTCGCTCCCCGAGCCCTTGTAGAACACGTACAGCGAGCTTCCGCGAACGACAGCTTCGGGACGCGTGCTGGTGTTCACGTCCTCCGGCATGTGCGTCATGCTCCAAGACTGCCCGCCGTCGGACGACCGCACGATCCACACGCGGGTGTTGCTGCCGGAACCCTTGTAGACCACGTAGATCGCCCCCCCGATCATGACCGTCGAAGGCGCGTCGGTGGTGGTGACCGCGCTGGGGAGCCGCCGGGTCGCGATGTACGTCTGCTGGCTGGGAGACCCGAAGTTCCGGGTCATGTAGATGCCCGGGTCGGTGCTGATGCCCTTGTAGAAGACGAACGTGCTGCCGTTGATCGCGAGCGCGGACGGTGAGGCGGAGGTGTTTACGTCGGCGGGGAGTACGATGAACGGAGGGTTGCCGCTGACCGGCGTGGACACCGCGTACATGCGGTCGTTGGCCAGGATGCCCTTGTACACCACGTGTAGCGAGTTCCCGTGCACGACAGCCTCGGGGCGCGTGTTGCTGTTCACGTGGCTCGACAGAAGGTGCGTGGTCCACGTGTCGCCGTTGTTGGAAGACTGCGCCAGCCACACGCCCGGGTCGGAGCCGGACCCCTTGTAGACGACGTAGATCGTGTTGCCGATGGCGACGGCCGAAGGCGCGTCGCTGGTGTTGATCGCGGCGTCGAGCCGCCGGCCGGGGGTCCACGCTCCCCGTTCCGGGGCCTCGGTGCTGCGGGTCATGTAGATCCCGGGGTCACTGCCCGTGCCCTTGTAGAAGACGAACGTGGTCCCGTTCACCAGCACGCTGGAAGGCGAGTGGGAGCTGTTCACGTCCGGCGGAAGGATGGAGAAGTTCTCGGCCCGGATGTACAGCAGCAGGTTGGGCGAGTTCGGGCGCAGCCCCGAGAGGCGGCCGATGGTGGCGTTGGCCACGATCGCGTTCCCCACCGCCGCCGGCGACGCCTGGGGGTTGGCCTGCAGGTACAGCGCGGCGGCGCCCGCCACGTGCGGCGACGCCATGGAGGTGCCGCTCTTGACCGCGACGCCGCCGTTCAGCCCTGCCGAGGCGATGTCCTGCCCGGGCGCGTGCAGGTCCACGCAACTCCCGTAGTTGCTGGACGACCACTGCTGGTCCGCCGAATTCGTAGCGCCAACGGTCAGGACGGCTGGCACCCGGGCAGGCGACACGGAGCAGGCGTCGGCTGTGTCGTTCCCCGAGGCTACCGCCACCGTGACCCCCGCCGAAACCAGGTTCGCCACCGCATCGTCCACCGCCTGGCTGTCCCAGAAGCGCAGGGAAATGTTGGCCACGGCCGGCGCCACGTGGTGGGCATGGACCCAGTCCACGCCGGCGAGCGTCTGCGACAGGTACGCGTCGACGCAATCGCCCACGCGAACGGAAACCAGGCTTACCGACTTGGCGACGCCATGGGTGGCGCCGCCGATGGTCCCCGCCACGTGCGTGCCGTGCCCGTTGCAGTCCTGCCCGTTCCCGTTGAACGCGTCGTATCCCACCGACGCGCGCCCTCCGAAGTCCCAGTGCGAGGTTTCGATTCCCGTGTCGATCACGTACGCAGTGACGCCCGCGCCGCTGCCCCAGCCCGCGTAGCCGCCGCTAAGCGGCAGGTAGCGCTGGTCCACCCGGTCCAGCCCCCAGGTTGCGCCGGCCTGTGCAAGTTCCGCCATCTGGTCGGCTTCCACGTACGCCACGTTCGGGTTCCGCTTCAGCGCCTCGACGGCGGGCGCGGGGAGCGTGGCCGCGAAGCCCTTGATGGCGTGCTGGTAGGTGTGGTGCACCGTCCCGCCGTGCTCGGCCGCCAGCCGCCGGGCCAGCACCGGCGCATCGTGCACGCCGTTCTTGAAAACCACCACGTAACGGTCGGCAATGCGTTGCGTCCCACGGGTCGCCAGCTGCTCCACCGCCGTCCGCCGGGCCAGCGTGACCTCCGGCTCGCTGGGCACGTCGGAGCACGCCGCCAGCCCCGTGGCGAAAAGAAGGGCTCCGAACAACTTTGAACTGCGCCTGAACATACCACAGAACTCCATGTGCTCCGGGTGATTTACGGGCCCTACGCGCCCCGGAGCAGCGCGCGTGGGGTGGGACGGCCGACGCCGTCCCTCTCTTTCGGAGAGATCATCCCCCGCGGCCAGCACCGCCGCCGGGTCGGGATCGCATCGGGTCGGAGAACACCTCCCGCGGAAAGGGACAGGATGCGGGGGGGGCGGGCTGTACACATTGTGTCCGGAGACGAATACCATAGCGGCCGGCATCACCCGGAGCACACTTCCAGCAGGGCAACGGATGGACCAGTTCGCCGGTGGGTGGCTACTGTTGAGGTAAGTATTAGTCCGCCAATGATATAGACAGGCAGATGCGAGCAGTCCCGCGTCTTATCAGGCTAAACATTTGTAACAAGGCGAAGTTCAGATCGTTGCACCTGTTACAACACAGCCAGTGATGGGAACATTTGATTTTGCGACGAAGACTCGGCGCTTGGGGCAATTTGCGCCTGTTCAGGCTTGAAGAGGGCGGTGGGGTGCGTGAAGGCGTCGGGGTGGAGCGCCTTCGCCACCCGGATGGCGTTCTGGCTCGCACGGCGACAGAAGCGCCGGCCGAACCCGGGTGGATCGCCTGCGCTTTCGCTCTCGGTGCCGCGCGCCCGCGTAAGTACACAATGGGGCGGCACCGCTCAGGTGCCGCCCCATAATCGCGTGGCTACATCGGAAGCTCGTCATCCGATGCCTTCACATCTGCCCCAGATGGTCGATGGTCCACCGGTTCGCGGGGTTGGTTCGCAACGTCTAATCCACCCGCTCGGTGACGATCACCGGCCCTCCGCCGCCGGTGACGCGGACGCGGGCGATGCGGCCGGACTCGTCGCGCTCGAACGTGTACTCGCGCTCCGACTCGCGGATGAAGAAGCGCGTGGCGGACGATGGATAGAGCACCCGCGGCGCCGGCCAGCTGGGCGCGTTGATGGTCAGGCCGCCGTCCTTCGCCTCGACCGTGTAGAAGAACGGCTCGTCGTTCAGCACGCCGCGGTAGCGGCCGGGCGCATCGCGCAGCAGGGCGGGGTCGAGCGCCACCGCCGTCTTCTCCACCGGCTGGAACGCGGGCCAGCCGTACTCGCGGGCAATGGAGCGGATGATGTCGTACATCACGTCGTTGCCCGACTCGGAGTTGGTCATCACCACCGCGCCCTGGCCCGTCGCGGGGAACAAGATCATCTGCGCGCGATAGCCCTGGTTGTTCCCGCTATGCCCGAACCACCCCGCCGGCGTGCCGATGTCCGTCAGCTGCAGCCCCAGCCCGAACCCGCTGCCGTTCTCGCCCTTCTGCAGCGTCAGCATCTGCCGAGCGAGCTCCGGCGAGACCAGTCCACCCTCCTGTCCGCGTGACGCGTGGTAGACGGCCAGGGCAAAGCGCGCCAGGTCCGACGGCGTGGTCCACAGCCCCGCGGCCGCCATCTCCGGGTACCGGTGCCATCCGCCCGCGATCGGCTGCCCCCGCGGATCGTGCGCCAAGGCGATGCGGCTCGTACGATCCGCCGCGACGTGGTAGTCGTAGTCGGAGTGGCGCATGCCCAGCGGCAGCAGCACCGTCTCGCGCATGACCGCGGAAAAGGGGCGGCCGCTCACGTCCTCCATCATCTGCTGCATTACCGTCAGCCCGCCGCCGGAGTAGCGCAGAACGGCGCCGGGAAAGGTGTCCACGCGGATGGGAGCCGTGTTGGTGGGCCGCTGTCCGTCCAGGATCTGCACCGTGGTGGGCACCGCGGAGTCCGCCGCGTAGCCGGGAAAGCCGCTGACGGTGAGGCCCGCGCTGTGGCTCACCAGCCTCCGTAGCGTGACCTTTTCCCGCGCGGTGAACGCGTTCTCCGGCACGCGCCACGAGCGCAGGAACGTGTTGACGTCCCCGTCCAGCGAGGGGCGCCCCTGCTGCGCGAGAAGCAGCGCCCCCAGCGCCGCGACCGGCTTGCTGATGGACGCGGCCTGAAAGAGCGATCCCGTGTCCGCCGCGGCCGGTTCGCCCGCCTGCAGCGTCCCGTACGCCCTCGCCCACTCGACTCGCCCGTTGTTGATGACGGCGATGCTGACGGCCGGCGTGTTGACGGCGCGCATCCGCTCCAGGATCGGTGCCCCCTGGTCCGCGCGACCTGCGACGATCACCGGGGTCGCCAGCCCGTTCTCCACCCGCCGGATGCGCGCGGCGACCGTGGTGTCCTGCGCAAGCGCCGGTGCCGCGGCGAGAACGGTGGCGAGTGAAAGGACGATGGTGTTTCGCATGAGGTCGCGACCGGGGGGGGAGGGGGACGGTGTGCGGTCGCGGGATTGGATGGCGGAGGATGCTGGAAGGTTGGCCGGGCGTGCGAACGGGCCATCCGGCGAGGGTCCTCTCCCCCGGACGGCCTTACGCTCGTTCCTCGCGACGGCGTCCGACCCCTCCCC
>DATABT010001057.1:0-3134 GCA_036259455.1 Longimicrobium sp.
TGGCGTCCACGTCTCCGCTGACCACGAGCACCGCCCCCGCCCCGCCGTATCGCGCCCGGTGAAAGGCGTGCGCCGCCGCCGCGTCCAGCGCGGCCACCGAGGCCGGCGTCCCCTGCACGGCCCGGCCGTAGGGGTGGTCGCCGTAGACGGCCGCGGCCAGGGCGTGGTCCGCCACGGCGGCCGGGTCCATCGCCTGGCGCGACACCTCGGCCAGGAGCTCGGCGCGGGCGCCGGCCGCCTCCCCCTCGGCGAAGTCCGGCTCCCGCGCCGCCGAGGCCAGGAACGCCAGCCCGTCCTCGGCCGCCTCGCGCAGGCCGAACAGCATCAGCACGGCCACGTCGTGGTGCACGACGACGCGGAAGAAGGCGCCCGTGCGGTCCAGCCAGCGGGCCATCTCCAGCCGGCCGCGCCCCCCGGCGCCGCGCGACAGCATCCGCGCGGCCAGTTCCGCGGCGCCTCGCTGCCCGGCGGGGTCCGCCGCGGACCCGGCCTCCACCGCCAGGCAGGCGTACACCTCGGGAATGCCGCGGCGCTCCGCCACCTCCACGCGCGTACCGCCGTCCAGCGTGAACCGCACGGAAGGGGGAAGGACGAGCGGAACCGCCGGGCCGGCGGGCGGGCGTCGGGTGCGGTCGGCGGCGGGCCTGGCGGGGGCGCGCCGCAGGACGTCGTTGCTCATCGCGGATTCTCCCTGCTCAAACCGGCTCCGGCGCGCCCTTGCCCGCGCCGGGCACCACCTGCAGCACCGTACGCCGCTCGCGCCGCAGGAGGCGGCGCGCCAGCGACTCCAGCTCGGCCCGGTCCACCGCGGAGTACCGGGCCAGGGCGCGGTTCACGTAGCCGGGGTCGCCGCCCAGCGCGGCGGCGTGCGCAAAGGCGTCGGAGCGGCGCGCCACGCTGTTCAGCTGCCCCACCAGCCCCAGGCGCGACTGGTTCACCGCGCGGAGCACGTCGTCGTCCTCCGGCCCCTGGGCCAGAAAGGCGCCGAGGGCCTCGTCCATCCCCGCTGCCAGCGCCTCCGCCGTCACGCCGGGGCGCGCGGTGGCGGTGACGTAAAGGAGGCCGACGGCCTCGGTGGGCACGGTGTAGGCGGCCACGTCCACGGCCAGCCCGCGCCGCTGCACCAGGTCGCGGTGCAGCACCGAGCCGGGTCCCTGCGCCAGCAGCAGCGACAGGACGTCCGCCGCCTCGTACCCGGGTCGGGCGTAGGCGGGCGCCGGGTACAGGTGGTACACGCGCGGCAGCCGCACGCGGTCCGTCATCCGCGCGCGCCGCTCGGCGTCCGCATCGGGCGCCGGCACCGCGGGCGCGGGAGGCACCGGGCGCGGCGGCAGCTCGCCGAACCAGTGCTCCACGCGCTCCAGCGCGCCGGCCGGATGAAAGCCGCCACAGAGCACCAGGACGGCGTTGTTGGGCCCGTACCAGCGGCGGTAGAAGCCGCGCACGACGTCCAGCGTGGCGCGTTCCAGGTCCTGCGGCAGGCCGATGGGCGAGTGCGCGTACGGGTGTCCGGCGGGGAACGCCGTCGCCAGCAGCGCGTCGGCGGCCGTGCCGTACGGTGGCGCCTCGTAGTTTTCGCGCCGCTCGTTGCGGATCACCCCGCGCTGCACCTCCAGCGCCCCCGCCGTCAGCGCGGGCTCCAGGAACCCCATGCGGTCCGCCTCCAGCCAGAGCGCCAGGTCCAGTTCGCCGGCGGGAACGGTCTGCTGGTACGTGGTGCAGTCGTGCCAGGTGCTGCCGGTGGGCGTGCCCCCGGTCTCCTGCACGTAGCGAAAGTGCCCCCCCGCGGGCACGTGCGCCGAGCCTTCGAAGAACAGGTGCTCCAGCAGGTGCGCGAACCCGGTCTGCCCGGGCGGCTCGTGGCGCGAGCCCACCCGGTACATCACCTGGACGGACACCAGCGGCGTGGCCGGGTCCGGGCTCATCACCACGGTGAGCCCGTTGTCCAGCACGTGCTGCTCGTGGGGAAAGCAGACCCCGCCCGGGGGCGCCACCATCGGCCGGCCCCTCAGCGCCCGGCCTGCTCGGCGTCGGGCCGGGGCACGCCCACGCTCATCAGCATCAGCACCATCTCCTCGGCGGTGTCGATGCCCAGGAACCGGTCCACGTCGTCGTCGTAGAAGCCGGCCAGCGCGCACACGCCCAGCCCCATCGCCTCGCCCACCAGATAGAGGTTCTGGCCGAGGAAGCCGGCGTCCATGCACATGTAGCGGTATCCCCGCTCGCCGTACTTCCAGCGCAGCCGGTCGTACAGGCCGGTGACGATGAAGGTCACCGCGCCCTCGGCCACCCACGCCTGCCCAAAGGTGCGTCCGGCGATGAACTTCGAGGGATCCTCGTCGCGCATGCGCTCCAGCGCGTGGTCTGCCGCCGCGTAGTGGTACAGCCCGGGCGAGAGCCCTTCCACCCTCTGCACGCACAGGTAGATCTCCGGCGACCCCAGCCCGCCGGACGAGGGGAAGGGGCGCAGGGGGAGGCGCGAGAAGCCGTAGGCCTCCGTGGCGCCCGTCACCCCCGCCGCGTGCCCCAGCAGCGTGGCCAGCCGCCGCAGCGAGATGGCCTCTCCCGTGAAGGTGCGGCGCGAGCGGCGGCCGCGGAGCAGGTCGCCCAGCTGGCCCTGGACGGGTTCCGGCGCGGGGAGCGGAATCTTTTCGCCGTGCGGAACGCTCTTCACCACCGGGATGGGGAGGAACAGGTCTTCCTTGCTCACCGGCCCGGGGGCGTTGTTCTGGTGCGAGGCCACGCCGCGCTTGACGACGATGGGCCGCGCCTTGGCGTGCTGGTTGTAGAACACCGCCACGTCGCGCTCCCAGAACCGTTCGCCCTCCACCACCTCCTCGAACAGCGGGGTGAGCGCGTCGCACTCGTCGTCCGAAAGCAGGGTGAGCGCGTGGGTGAGCCTATCCTTGCCAGTGGGCATCGTCGCCTCCTCCGACGGTGAAAAGCGCCAGGGTTCCCAGTTCCGTTCCATCGATCTCCAGCAGCCGGTCCACCTCGCGGTCGTGAAACTCGTACGCCGCGTGCACCGGCACCGCCGCCTGGCCGGCCGCCGCCTCCAGCCCGGCCGCCACCCGCCCCGCGTCCAGCACCGTGCGGCGGTACCCGCGGCTTCCCAGCAGCGCCTCGCCCCGGGC
>DATABT010001058.1:0-12352 GCA_036259455.1 Longimicrobium sp.
GGCCAGGGCGGCCCGCCCGCGACCGTTCCGGGGCCTACGGAGCGCCCCGGCCACGGCAAGGGCCGCGGCAACAATCCCCGGCCCGGGTAAAGCGTTACGCGGCGGGCGCGGACGAACAGGAGAGGACGCGGAGCGATCATCCCGGCTCCGCGTCCTCTTCGTCGGTCGCTGAACATGAAAGTCGCTCGGCCGCGGCTGTCATTTCGAAGGAGGCGCCCGCATGATCGCCGCCGGTGCGGCAAGACGTGGCGCCGACCGGGAAACCTGCTCGCCCGGGCAGGCGCCGCGCCCCGCTCCACGAACCGCGCCCGGATCTCTCCATTCACGGAGCGCCCTCCCGGCGCTCCTCTGGGCGCCGCCGTAGATCATGCACCAACGTGGACTTGTGCGGCGGCTCCCGGAGCCTGAGGAAATCGACTCGCTGGACGAGAGGGAATCATCGCTCATCCCGCCTGCCACGAAATCGGCGGAGAACCGAAAAACGTCCGTCCGCGGACATCCATCGTCCACGGCGTCGGACAGGGTGCATCGTCGTCATCCACAAGAATTCAGCAACGGCGCCAGAAATCCGGCGCGCCGGCATTTGCTCTGACGGATTGGCGTGCCGTCCCCGCGGGTGGGGCGGAGCTCAGCGGGACCCTCAGAGCGAGACACGGAGATGATCAGGACGATGCGCAGACTGGCCGCCGGCGCGGTGCTGGCGCTGGCGGCGGTACTCGGCGGATGCGCCGGGTACGGCTATCAGGACGGGTACGGCGGAGGGGGGTGGGGCACGCCGTCGGAGCTGCACGGCCGCGTGGAAGGCGTGCAGACGCGCCTGCGGACCATCCAGCTGCGGCGCGACAACGGGCGCCGCGTGGCGGTGCGCTACGACGGGCGCACCGAGGTTTCCACGCAGGGCCGGCGCGACCGTGCCGAGTCGCTGGACCCGGGCGATTACGTGACCATGCGCGTGAGCCGCGATTCGCGCGGGCGGCTGTACGCGCGCTACGTGAACGTGCGCCGCGAGGCCCGCGAGGTGTACCGCGGCGACCGCGAACGACGCGGCGACGACCGCTGGGACGACCGCCGCCGCCGCGACGAGCGCCGGCGGGACAATGACCGCTACGACGAGCGGAGGGACGAGCGGACGGCCACGGGGCGCGTGGGACGCGTGGACCGGGCGCGCGGGCGCTTCGAGCTGCGGACGGACCGCGGCACGGTCTGGGTGTCCGTGCCGTCGGACCTGAGCCGCGCCGACACCGACCGCTTCCGCCGCCTGCGCGGCGGCGAACACGTGACGGTCTCGGGCCGCTACGTCTCCCGGGAGCGGTTCGAGATGGAGCGGTTCCGTTAGCGCCTCCCCGGGAAACATCCGCGGCGCGCATCGTGCGGGCGACGCACAACGTCTGCACAAGGTGATGCGGGTGGTTCGCCGGGCGCGATTTCGCGGTACATTGGTGCAAGACACCGTTCGGGGCCGCGCCGGGCAGACTGGCGCGGCCTCGCCGTCCGCGTCATCTACCGAGCGAACCGCCCCATGCACACCGCCGACCATCCCCACTACTACCACGCGCAGGACCTGCCGCGCTTTGGCGAGATCGGCAAGGACGCGCCGGAGCTGGCCGAGAAGTTCTTTGCCTGGTACAACGCGGTGTTCGCCGAAGGCGCGCTCACCGCGCGGGAAAAGTCGCTCATTGCGCTGGCGGTGGCGCACACGGTGCAGTGCCCGTACTGCATCGACGCGTACTCCAGCGACTGCCTGCAGAAGGGCGCCGACACGGAGCAGATGACGGAGGCGCTGCACGTGGCGGCCGCCATCCGTGGCGGCGCGTCGCTGGTGCACGGCATCCAGATGCGCAACCACGCCGAGCGCCTGGGGATGTAGGAACGGCGGTGCCCAGGATCGAGTGCCCAGTGCCCAGGATCAAGTGCCCAGTAGGTTGATCGACCGGGCACTGGGCACTGGGAACCGGAAACCGGGCACTTTCTTCACCAGACTCTGAGTCCAACCCGAATGCAGTCCACCGTCCCGCGCCACCGCGTTCTGCCGACGCTGCACAAGCGCCACGTTCCGCTCGCGTCCAGCGAGGCGCAGCGGGGGCTGCTGGCGCGCGTGCCGGTGGCGCGGGCGTTCGGCGAGGCGCTGGAGGGGGCGGGGCTGTACCCGCTGCGTGCCACGGGGATCGACATCTTTCAGGTCAACGTGGGGCGCAAGTGCAACCAGACCTGCCGCCACTGCCACGTGGACGCGGGCCCGGACCGCACGGAGATGATGCCCGACGCGGTGCTGGACCGCTGCCTGGAGGTGATCGAGGTGACGGACATTCCCACGGTGGACATCACGGGCGGGGCCCCGGAGCTGCACAAGCGCTGGCGCGAGCTGGTGATCCGGGCGCGCCGGGCGGGAAAGCACGTGATGGACCGCTGCAACCTCACCATCACCCGGCTTCCCAACTACGCGTACCTGCCGGCGTTCTTCGCGGAGCACGGGGTGCACGTGGTGGCCTCGCTGCCGCACTACCGGGAGAAGGGGACGGACACGCAGCGCGGCGACGGCGTGTTCGCGGAATCCATCGAGGCCCTGCGCGCGCTGAACGCCCTGGGCTACGGGGTGGATGATGCGCTTCAGCTGGACCTGGTCACCAACCCCGTGGGCACCTTTCTCCCCGGCGACCAGGGAGCGCTGGAGGCGGAGTGGAAGCGGCAGATGGAGCGGCTGTACGGCATCCGCTTCAACCGGCTGTACACCATCACCAACATGCCCATCAGCCGCTTTCTGGAGTTCCTGGAGCAGAGCGGACGGCTGGACGAGTACATGGAGCGGCTGGTGACGGCGTTCAACCCTGCCGCGGCCGCGGGGGTGATGTGCCGCAACACGCTTTCCGTGGGGTGGGACGGCACGCTGTACGATTGCGACTTCAACCAGATGCTGGACCTGCCGGTGCATCCGTCGGCGCCGCGCTCCATCTTCGGCTTCGACCTGGATGCGCTGGCCCGCCGCGAGATCGTGCTAGGCCCGCACTGCTTCGGCTGCACCGCCGGCGCCGGCTCCAGCTGCGGCGGCGCCACGGTGTAGGCGCACGTCACGTATGACGGGAAAGCCGGCTTCCTCGCGGAGCCGGCTTTTTCATATCGCACATCTCTACGGATTGGCCTCACACGGAGTCAACGGAGTTCACGGAGTTGTCTCTCGCCCTGCGTCGGCCTTTTTGCTCGGAGATCCTTTTTCTGGATCGCGAGTCGTCCGAACCGTGCACGGGCAAACTCCGCTTACGCCGTTGACTCCGTGTGATATGAGGCCCATCAGTTCCCCGCCTCGAGGGCGGTGACGCGCTGGCGGACGCGCTCGATGGTGGCGGCCTGGCGGCGGGGCGCGCGCTCCAGGTACAGGCGGTACATGGTGAGCGCGCGCTGTGGCTGGCCCAGGTTGTCGAGCGTAAGCCCCATGCGCAGTGGCACGTCCGCCCAGAAGGGCTCCAGGTCCATGGCCGCGCGGTACTCGTTCGCGGCCTCCTCCAGCCGTCCGGCGGCATAGAGTGCGTTGCCGTGCTCGAAGCGCACCACGGCGTCGCCCGGCGCGATCTCCGCCGCCTGCGCCAGGTGCTCCACCGCCTCCGCCGCGTTCCCCTCCTGCTGCGCGATGCGGCCCAGGCCCAGGCGCGCCGGGTACCAGACCAGGTCCTCCTCCAGCGAACGCTGGAACGCCCGCTTCGCCTGCTCGCGCTCGCCCTTTGACTCGTACAGAAGGCGCAGGGCATACTCCCACGTGGCCTTGCTCTCGTAGAAGTACGTGACCCGCTGCTGGTCGCGGGCGCGCAGGGCCGCGAGCAACGCCTGGATCTCCACCACGGCGCTGTCCACCTGCCCCGCGCCCACCCACGAGAGCGCGCGGTAGTGGCGCAGGCGCAGGTTGCGCTCGGGGTTGCCGCGGATCAGCCGCCCGAACTGCTGCGCCGCGTCGCGAAAGTCGCCCTCGCCGTAGTTCATGAACGCGCCCGTGGCGTCCTCCCACAGCAGCCGGCGCCCCAGCATGGCGTAGAGCGCCGCCTCCAGCCCGCGGTGCACGAACGGGTTGCGGATGTACGCCCGCCGGTAGAGCGAGTCGTTGCGGATGACCTGCGGGCGGTTGATGATCTCGCGGTCGTCCTGCAGCCAGGCGATCCACGTACCCTGGTCCAGCGCATAGAAGGTGGCCCAGCGCGCCAGCAGCGGCTCGGCGCGGGTGGGGTCCAGCCGCGACGCCCACTCGAACGCGGCCAGCGCCTGCCGCGGGTTGCGCTGAAAGAGCCGGTCGCCCATGGAAAAGTAGCTCTCCCAGTCCATGGGATCGGCGTTGCGGGGCAGGCTGGGCGGGGCCTGCCCGGCCAGCGGTGCGGCCAGCAGCAGGGCCGGGATCAGGCCGGGGAGGTGCAAGCGCATGGCGATGTTGATGGTCAGCGCCCCTGCCCCAGCGCGGCCAGCCGCTCGTTGGCGCGACGGATCTCGGCGGTAAGGCGGCGGGGCGCGCGCTGCACGAAGGCCCGGTATGCGGCCTCGGCCTCCGCGGGGCGGGCGGCGTTGTCGTAGGCCACGCCCAGCCGCAGCCAGGGTTCCGCCCAGTGCGGCTCCAGCTGGAGGGCGCGCTGAAACGCGGCGATGGCCTCGTCCCGGCGATTGGCGGCCATGAGGGCGTTGCCGTACTCATGGTGCATCACGGCGTCGTCAGGGGCGATTTCCACCACCTGAGCCATGTGCTCCGCGGCCTCGGCGGCCTTGCGCTCGCGCAGCGCCAGGCGGGCCAGCGCCGCGCGCGCCGGGTACATGGCCAGGTCCTCCTCCAGCGCCCGCTCCCACGCCCGCCGCGCCTCCGCCGGGCGGTTCTGCGCCTCGTGCAGCATTCCGAGCGCGTACTCGTACATCGCCTTGGATTCGTAGTAGTAGCTCAGCACCTGAGCGTCCTGCATGCGCAGCGCGGTCAGAAGACCGGTGA
Source organism: Longimicrobium sp. (assembly GCA_036259455.1). Taxonomy (GTDB): domain Bacteria; phylum Gemmatimonadota; class Gemmatimonadetes; order Longimicrobiales; family Longimicrobiaceae; genus Longimicrobium. The sequence continues at coordinate 4,952 of DATABT010001058.1, forward strand.
GCTCCACCGCCGCGCTGTCCAGCTGTCCGCCGCCTACGAACGCCAGCGCGCGCCAGTAACGGAACCGCGCGTTGCGGGCGGGGCTGGCGCGCACCAACCGTCCAAAGCCCTGGGCCGCCTCGCGGAAGTCGCCCTCGCCGTAGTTCATGAACGCGGTGGTGGCGCCGTCCCAACGCAGGCGCCTGCCCAGCCCGGCGTACAGCGCCGCCTCCAGGCCGCGGTGCACGAACGGGTTGCGCCGGTAGGCCCTCAGCAGCAGCGAGTCGTTCGCCATGACCACGGGGCGGCGCAGGATCTCCCGGTCCTCCTCCAGGTACGCCAGCCACGTGCCCCGGTCCCGCGCAAAAAACGCCGCCCACTGCGCAAACAGGGGCTCGGCGCGCCGCGGGTCCAGCCGCGCAGCCCAGTAGAAGGCCGCCCCCGCCTGCGTGGGAAAGCGCTCGAACATGCGCTCGCCGTGGTCGAAGTACGCTTCCCAGTCGTTGGGGTCCGCGTTACGGGCCAGCCCGGGACGCGGGGGCTCCAAAGGTTGGCCGGCGGCCGGGAGCGCGGCCGTCGCCACGAGCAGCGCGGCCAGGATCGCGGGAATGCGCATCTGGATGTTGAAAGGCAAGAGGGGCCTGGCGAGCGGTGAAATACGCCATCGCGGGCGGCGGATGCACCGTCTGATGAGCCGCTGGTCTGCGCCCCGGGTTCGAGGTACGCCCGGTGCCAGCGGCGCCCTTCCCCGGAAATCCGACGAGCGTATCGCCGGACCGGGTTGATGCAGAATCGGACGGAGAAGGAGTAGAATAACGCGGTTTGGCAAAACCGCGCAATTCGCCGTTCCCCTCGCTCCGCCGCCGTCGCTCCGGTCCGTGGGGGATCTGCGCCGGCCTCAGTCGGTGGAGGGCGCCGCGGGGCTCGCGGTGGTAAAGCCGTCCGGCGGCGCCGGGACCGTGCGCGGCTCGGCGTACATGTCCATGTACAGCACGGCGGGTCTTGCGAGGCCGTCGTAGGTGACCTCGTACGCGTCCAGAACGCCGCGGCCGTTGCGGCTGCGGTATTCGCAGCAGCTCCCCAGCCGGCGGTAGCGCACCCGCTCGCCGGCGGGTCCGCGCAGCTCGTCCAGCCAGCGGCGCTGGTTGGCGGCGCCGTTCTGCTGGCCGCCGCCCACCTGGATGGGGTTGCGGCGACCGTAGCCGTACGCGTCCGTCTCCTCGCGGGGGTCGGGGCCGCCGGTGCCGGGCGCCAGCGCGTCCATGAGCGTGTCGACCGCGGCGGCGATCATCGTCTCGGCGATCAGCACGTGCGCCAGCGATCCCTGCGCGGCATTGCTGACCGGCTCGCCGTCGCGGGTGACCAGGCGCGCATGAATGGTGATCTGCGTGGAATCGCCCACGGGCTCGATCTCCACCATGATCACGCTCGCCGTGTCACGCCCGCCGTCGCTTTCAAAGTCCGGCAGGCTGAGCAGCCCCTCGTCCAGCATCCGCGCGCGGATCATCACCCCGCGGCGTTCCATCGCCTCCATCGCGGCTATGTACAGCGCGCGGGGCGGGGCCGCGTACTTCACCTGGATGACGGGGTCGAATCCATCGTCCTCGTCCTTTTGCGCCTGGACGGGAACGGCGAGCACGAGGGCCAGCGGGGCCAGGAGCAGCGAGCGCATGGAAGGGGTGCCGGGAGGATATGGACGAACCCGCGGGGCAGATGCACGATATGTCCCCGTCTACCTGCACGCAACAGGAAAGTGCGGAAGTGCGTGAGTGCGGAAGTGGGTCAGCGCGCCCGCTCCCTTCCGCACTGACGGACTGACGCACTGACGCACTAACGCGCTCAATCCCCCGAAGCCGCCGCGGGCGCCGCGTTGTAGTCGATGTCGGGCGTAAAGTCCTCGCCGGGGTTGATGAAGCGGTCGCTCTCCAGCGCGTACTGCCGGTCGTGCAGCTCGCGGTAGCGGCCGCCCTGCGCCATCAGCTGCGCGTGCGTGCCGCGCTCCACGATCTCCCCCGCCTCCAGCACCACGATCTGGTCCGCGCTGCGGATGGTGCTCAGGCGGTGCGCGATGACGAACGCGGTGCGCCCCTGCCGCAGCCGGCGCAGCCCCTCCTGGATCTTGAACTCGCTCTCGCTGTCCAGCGAACTCGTGGCCTCGTCCAGAATCAGGATGCGCGGGTCCGCCAGCAGCGCCCGCGCAATGGCGATGCGCTGCCGCTGGCCGCCGCTGAGCTTGATCCCCCGCTCGCCCACCACGGTGTCGTATCCATCCGGGAACTCGCTCACGAAGTCGTGCGCGTTGGCCAGCCGCGCCACCTCCTCGATTTCCGGCCGTGTGGCGTCGGGGCGGGCGAAGCGGATGTTGTCGGCCACGGTGCCGTCGAACAGAAAGTTCTCCTGCAGCACCACGCCCAGCTGCGCCCGGTAGTCCGCCAGCCGCAGGTCGTTCAGGTCGCGCCCGTCGATGAGCACGCGCCCCTCCGTGGGCCGGTTGAACGCCATCACCAGGCTCACCAGCGTGCTCTTGCCGCTGCCGCTGCTGCCCACCAGCGCCGTGGTGGTCCCCGCCGGCACGTGCAGGTCGATCCCCTTCAGCACCGGCTGGCCCTCGTTGTACTCGTACCACACGCCGTCCAGCCGCACGTCGCCCTCGATGTGGCCCAGCGCTTCGCGGTCGCGGTCTTCCTGGTCCTCCGTCCGCATCTCCATCACCTCGCGGATGCGGTCCAGCCCCGCGAACGCCTCGCTGACCTGCGTGCCGATGGAGGCGATCTGCATCACCGGCGCGGCCAGCAGGCCGGTGAAGAAGACGAACGCGAACAGGTCGCCCAGCGTCATCTGCCCGTCCAGGATAGCCCGCCCGCCGATGACGATTACCGCCAGCGACACCGCGCCGATCACCACCGTGCCCACGGAGCTCACCGTCGAGATGCCGGTGATGGAGCTGGCGATGTTGCGGAACAGGCGGTGGGCGCCCTTCGTGAACACGCGCTGCTCGCGCTTTTCCGTGCCGTACGCCTTGACCACGCGAATGCCGCCCAGCGTCTCCGTGAGGCGGCCGTTGACCTGCGCGGTGATCTCGCCACGCTCGCGGAAGATGGGGCGCAGCTTCTTGAAGGTGGCCGCCATGGTCCAGCCGAACAGGACCAGGATGACGAGGATGGCCAGCGTGAGCACCCAGTTCAGGTACAGCAGCGCGGCCAGCGCCAGCAGCGCGGTGAACACGCCGCCCACCAGCTGCACGATGCCGGTGCCCACCAGGTTGCGGATGCCCTCCGCGTCGTTCATCACCCGCGACACCAGCACCCCCACCTGGGTGCTGTCGAAGTAGCGGATGGGAAGCCGGCTGATGTGCTGCATCACGCGCCGCCGCATGTCGGTGATGGCGCGCTGCGCGGTCACGCTGATCACCTGCGACAGCGCGAAGCTGGTGACGCCCTGCACCAGCGTCGCCAGCAGCACGGCGGCGGCCAGCGGAAGGAGCAGGTCCGGGCGGCCGGGGGTGCCCAGCACGTTGTCGATGAGGTACTTGCTGCTGGCGGCGGGCACCAGCCCCGCCAGGCGGCTCACCAGCATGAGCACCAGCCCGATGCCCAGGTAGCGCCGGTGCGCCCACATCAGCCGCCTCGCCTCGCGCCACGCCTCACGGCTGCGCAGGGGCTTGGGCTTCCTGGCCGTCTTGGTAGCGTCTGCCATCACGATTTTCCTGTTCGATTCCCGCGGCGCGGAGAAGTTCGTTCGATGCGGCGATGGACCTGCGCCGAACCCGCCGTCATTCCGAGGGAAAGGATGTCACTGAACCCTCTCGCCCGGCGGATCGAGTCCCTGAGTCATTCGACGCTGCGCGCGCACCCTGTACGATGAAAGTCGCCGCCGCCGCGCCTGTCATTTCGAAGGAGGCGCCCGCGTGGTCAATGCCGGTGCAGAAACCGTGGCGCCGGCTGAGAAATCTACTTCACCCGTGCTGGTGACCCGTTACCGCGCTCCGCACCCGCCCGGAGTTTCGTTCCATTCCGAGAGCGGCCGGACAAACCATTGCTGGTGCACGATCTACGGCTGCGACCGAAGAATCTCGCCCGATGCTTGGCGGAGGCATCCACTCACTCGTGCCCGTGCGCCTGTGCTCCCGCCGTGCCGCGACCTGCCGTGCACGGGCGAAGATCACCTGATCGCGCTTCATGTGTCCGGACCGCTGAGCCCGGTGCGCATGGCGGATAATGCGCTGCTCAAAAAAATTCTCATGAGCCCCTGCCGCACGCCGTCTTATCTGCACCATCTGCCCCCCACTCGACACGCACATTTCCGCGCGCCACCGGCCGCCACCGTTGCCGTCATCACGCCAGGCCCGCGGCGATTGAACCGCGGCTGGAATGCCGCCCTCGCGTACTGCACCGCCGCCCTCGCGCACGCCTCTCGCCCGCACCCCCCCGGGGTTGGGGAGGTCGCAGCCGTCGCGAGGAACGAGCAAAAGGCCTGGCGGGGAGAGCGCCCGCCAACGCCGGCACGGGCGCCGCCCCCGACGTCACCCCCGTCACCCCGTCATCCGTTCACCTCAGTCTTCACCGGCCGCCGCGAGCGGGCGCCGCTCGCCCGCGCGGCGGCGCGGCACGTCCGCGACCACGGGCTCGGCGGGCGACTCCATCGGCTCCGCCAGCGGCGGGGCGCCCAGGCCCTCGAAGGGCGAGTGCGCCACGGCCAGTGGCGCCGGTCGCAGACCGCGCAGCAGCACCAGGCACAGCAGCGAGAAGCCGATCGCCACCATCCCCACCATCGAATACCCCGTCAGCGGCCGCCCCTCGCCCCCGCCGATCAGCAGGCCCGCCACGAACGCGGCCGCCCCCGCCGCGCCCTGCTGGACGGACGAGTTCAGGCTCATGAAGCTCCCCCGCCGCCGCGGCTCCACCACGCCCGTGATCAGCGCGGTCACGGAGATCATCCGCCCCGACGCCATCACCATCATCACCGTCGTCACCAGCAGGATGGTGGACATGGGCACCCGCGGCAGGTTGGTCACCGCGGCGATGGGGATGATGCTGAGGATGGCGGTGAGCGCGAACACCCGCGCGTGGCCAAAGCGGTCCGCCAGCGGCCCCCACAGCAGCGGCCCGGTCACGATGGTCGCCAGCCCGCCCGCCAGGTAGATGAGGTCCAGCTTGGTCTCCGGCATCCCCACGTTCTCAACCAGGTAGGCGCTCAGGAACGGCACCACGGTGAACGCCGAGAACATGATGGCCACCGTCAGCACGAACGCGCGAACGTGCCGCGGCTCGCGCGCCACGCTCCAGAGCTCCGCGAACGGCGGGGGATCGTCCGCGCGGCGCCCGGTCAGGTGACCGCGCATGGTCGGCAGCGCGAACGCGGCCACCACGAACACCACGCCCGTTACGGCGGCCAGGAAGAGAAAGGGCGTTTCCCACGCGCCGCGCTCCGCCAGCGCCAGGCCGAACGGCAGCCCCAGCACCGACGCCGCGCTGAATCCGCCCATCACGACACCCATCGCCGTGCCGCGGCGGTCGGGGCGTATGTAGTCGCCCACGATGGCGAACACCACGCCCGCCAGCACGCCGCCGAAGGAGCCAGCCACCACCCGGGCCGCCATCAGCAGCCAGTAGTCTTCCACCAGGCCGCACAGCAGCGTCCCCACGCCGAACCCCGCCAGCAGGAACAGCAGCATGCGCTTGCGGTCGTAGCGGTCCATGAACGCGGCCGCCAGCAGCCCCGACGCAGCGGCCGCGAAGGTGTACGCCGAAACCAGCAGCCCGAACTCGCGCGCGGAGATGTGCAGCGAGCGCATGAGCATGGGCGCCAGCGGCATCATCAGCACGAAGTCCAGGATGTGGCAGAACTGCACCGCCGTGAGCACCGCCAGCAGCAGCCACTCCTGGCGGGTGAAGACCTTCGTCGATTTCAGGCCGAAACCAGCCATTCAGCTCCCTTCAGATTGATCCGCGGCGCTTCTGCACCGTACGGCGCCCCCTCCGCCCGCGCCCCTCGCCCACCTCCCCTCACTTCCCGAAAACCCAGGGGGGTGGGATGGCTCCTCGGCCGTTCCGCGCATCGTTCCGGCCCACGCAACACCCCTCCCCCGGGGTTGGGAAAGGGGTCGCCGCGAGCCGCGAGGAACGAGCGGCGAAGACGGCGGGGGAGAGGGGCCCGCCCGGTCGCTACGCCGCCGCCGTAGCCTCCCCGCCCACGGGCGAACCGTCCGCATACACCGCATCCGTCCATCCGCTCCGCGCGATGCGGCTCCCCGCCGCGGCGGGCTTCCGCGCCGCCGTCTTGCGCGGCACGCGTGTCGTGGCGAAGCGGTCCAGCGGAATGCCCAGCACCTCCGCCGTGGTCTCCCACGCGCGCAGGGCCGCCTCGCCGTCGTGCGATGCCTTCGACGAGCGCGCGGGGACGCCGCGCGGGTCCAGCCACGCGCCGCTCATCAGCTCCCTCGAGGTCGCCGCGACCACGGAGGAGCGGGCGGCGGTCTGCGCCGTCCTGCCGCGCTGCAGGCGCCGCAGCACCGGCCAGGCGAGGCGGATCGGCACGGGCGCCATGGCCGGCGTCATGCTCCGCGCCATCGCCGTCCACGCGGCGCCCGGGTCCGCCGCCACCACGGTGATCCCCGTGCCGCGCAGCCGCCGCGCGAGCTCGTACGTCCAGGTCAGGTTCAGCAGCTTCGCCTGCGCGTAGGCGTCCAAACCGCGGTACCCACGTTCCGAGCCCAGGTCGTCCCAGCGGATGCGCCCCCGGCGGTGCACGCCGCTCCCCACGTTCACGATGCGCGCGGGGACGGATGCCCGCAGCCGCGGCAGCAGCAGGTGGGTCAGCAGCGCGGGGGAAAGGTGCGTCATTGCCAGCGTGGCCTCGAAGCCGTCCACCGTCACCGTGCGCTCCGCGAACAGGCCGGCGGCGTTGTTGACCAGGATGTCCAGCCGGTCGTGCATGGCCCCGAACCGCTCCGCCACCCACTTCACCTGCTCCAGCGACGACAGGTCCGCCGTGATCAGCTCCACGCGGGCGTTGCCGCTCTGGCAGCGGATGGCCTCCACCGCCTCTTCGCCGCGCGCGCGGTCGCGCCCGACGACGACCACGGTGGCGCCCAGCTTGGCCAGCCCCAGCGCCGTCTCGCGGCCAATGCCGCCGGTGCCGCCCGTGACCACGGCGACCTTGCCGTCCAGCGGCGCGGCGCTCACCGGGCACCTCCCGCCGCGGAGAGCGCGCGAAGGTGGCGGACGGGCTGCGCGTCGGCCGCGGGCTGCGTGCGCGGCAGGCGGATGATGATGCCGAAGGCCTCGGCCTCGGCGAGTTCCTGGGCCCGGGCGGCCAGCCGCGCGGCTGAAACGCGGCCGCGGGGCGCGGAGAGCAGAGCCAGCATGTGATCCCTATCCCTTCGTCGTCCTGGTCCCCGCCGGCCCCCACGGCCGGCGGGCG
>DATABT010001059.1:0-7929 GCA_036259455.1 Longimicrobium sp.
CCGTGAAGTTGATGTTCGTTGTGTTGTCGGTCTCGCTGCTCTCGGCGGTGTTGCCACACGGGTCCGCGCCGAACTTGACCGATAGCGTGGAGCCCTGCGACACCTTGGGTCCCACGTAGCCGGGACCGTACACCAGGATGCTCATGCTGGCGCCGGCCGCCAAGTTGGTGCCGTTCCACCCGATCGCCTTCCAGGTGCTGCCGCCGGCGGAGGAGCAGCCCCCCACCGGGAGCGCCGTCGTGGCCCAGTCCGCCCCCCCGTACGGATTGATCGCCGTGGCGGTGCCCGTGTTCTTGACCGTCACGTTGAACCGCACGGTGCACTGCCCCAGGCTGCAGGTGGAGACGTGGGTCGCCCCGGTGACGATGAGGTTGGGCGTGGACATGATGCCCACGTTCTTCGCCGCGGGGCGGGCGCCGGAAATGTCGTCCGCAGGGGCGGCACAGGCGGCGGCGAGGAGGGTGAGGGCGACGGCGAAACCGTTCCGGATCATGGGACCTCCCTGGGGATGAGATGAGGAAGGATCAACGACCCTGCTCGTCCCATGATACCTGCACGCAATCCATCGTCAAGGCTTTTGCGACATAATCTGAGACTCAGGGGCGAATCCGCCGGCACCCGCGCCCGTTCCCTGTCGCGGGTGATCTACCTGTCCGCCGAGCGACGAGAACAAGGTCCAGCCGACGCGCTCCATCCGCGCGTCCGCGTATCGAGGATGGGCGAAAGCGCGGTCATCCCGGCTTCGTCGCCTCGACGATCAGCGTCTCGTAGCGCACCACGCGCTCGTCGCCGATGACGTCGGTGTGGCGCTCGATGCCGCGCAGCGCGTCGTGCGAGCTCTCGCCCAGCTCGTGGCGGTGCACGTGGCCAAAGCCCGCGGCGCGCAGGCGATCCGCGAGAAAATCGTACGAGTAGATGAACTGGTGCCCCGTCTTTTCGTCCGGGCCGAACGCGCGGAACATGCTGTTGATCACGCGCGCGGGATCGGGCGCGGGGAGCCCGAGCATGCCGGAGATGTACGTCACGTAGTGCCGCTGCTCCTCATCCAGCTCCTTCGAAGCCAGTGCGGCCACGCGCTCCAGGTCCGGCGTGGCGATGCGCGCCACGCCCCCCGGGCGCAGCACGCGAAGACACTCCCGGAGCATGTGCTCCCCCGCCTCCAGCGGGATGTGCTCGATCTGGTGCTCGCTGTACACGTAGTCGAACGCGCCGTCCGGCAGGGGGAACGGCCGCGTGGCGTCCAGGAACTCCACGTGGCCGCGGCGGAACACCTGCACGTCGGTGTTCAGCCAGCCGGGGAGCGGGTTGTGGCCGGTGCCCAGCTGCAGCCCGCGCGGGCCGGCCGTGCGCAGGTAGCGCTCCACCGCGCCGCCGCGCGTGAGCCGCGAAACCACGCGCCGCCGCGCCAGCTCCAGGTGAAACGCGGCCTGCGAGCGCGCCATCAGCCATCGCGCCGCCCGCACGTGCATCGGCGTGTCCGTCATCGGGTGTGCGTCATCCAGGAGAGCGGGGAGAGCGTGTCCGTCGGAGGCAGAGGGCCGGGGGAGCGCGAAATCTACCCCCCGTCCCCCGCCGCGCACAAACGGGGGGCGAGGGCCCTCACCCGCTCGCTCAGGCTCGCACCCTCTCTCGCTCGCGGGAGAGGGTGTAATCGTCGTGTCGTGTCCAACGTGCCCCGGAGGTGCGCGCACCTCCCTCCCCCGCGCGGTTTGCGGGGGAGGGGCCGGGGAGGGGGCGGCCCGCCCTCGCGCAAGCCTGTCCCGGACAACCCCGGGTTCGTGCCGTCTACCCCCCTCCCGCGGGGTTTGCGGGAGGGGGTGGCGCGCTCTCGGGCGCTGCCGGGGGAGGGCCACGTCAGGAATCCCTCTACAGCCACGTCGGGTGCTTCTCCGATGGCGCACGTCCGGACCGAAGCGCACTTTGCGGCGCGAGCAGGCCACGCGACCCTTTCCAAGGAGGCCCGATGCACCCCCAGCTGCAGGCGTTGGTCGACGACTTCCGCGGCGCGAGCGAGCGGCTGCACCGGCTGCAGTCCACGGTACCGGCGGAGAAGTGGGCGCAGCGGCCGTCCGAGGGGAGCTGGTCCGTGGCGGAATGCGTCGCGCACCTGAACCTGACGTCGGAGGCGTACGTGGGGCGCATGCGCGAGGCCATCGCGCGGGGGCGGTCCGCGGGCGGAACGGCGCCGGCGCATTTTCGCCGCGACCTCTTCGGGTGGCTGGTATGGCGCGCCGTGCGGCCGGAAACAAAGGCGAAGATCAGGACCTCCGCCGCGTTCGTCGGGACGTCGGGCACGCCCGTCGCCCGGCTGGTCGCCGACTTCGACCGCTACCAGGACGAGTTCACGGCCATGCTTCGCGAGGCGGACGGGCTGCCGCTGAACAGGCTGAAGATCGTGTCCCCGTTCGGGCCCGGGTTGAAGTACAGCGTCTACTCCGCGTTCACCATCCTCCCCGCGCACCAGCACCGCCACCTGCAGCAGGCGGAGCGCGCCTGGCAGACCATCTCCCGGTCGTGAGAAGCACCCTCCCCCTCTCCGCGAGGAACGAGCGGGAGGGGGCCGGGGGGAGGTCCCGCGGATGACAGGGGCCGGCACGGCGCGTTATCGTACCCGGACCCACACGCGCCTGGAGAACGATGAGCGGTTCCGAACCATCCCCCATCCTCTGCTTCGCCTTTCGCGGCAACGACATCCTGGTTTCGGAGGATGAAGGGCGCGGCCGCGTCCCCTCCATCGACCGGATTCTTGTGGATGAGGACGCGTGGCTGGAGGTGGGGGAGCTGGGCGGGATGCGGTGCGTGGCCGTTGGCGTCCGCGCGGAAGTGCCGGCGCCGCGGGGGTGCGCGTGGATGCCGCTGCGCGCCTCGTTCCGCGTGCTCACGGCGGACGAGTTCCGCATGGCGGGGCGCGCGTCGGAGATCGTGGAGTGGGAGCGCGCGCATCGCTTCTGCGGCCGGTGCGGCGGGCGCACGGCTGCCTCCGGCGAGGTGATGGCGCGGCGGTGCACGGAATGCGGATCGCTCCACTACCCGCGGCTGAGCCCGGCCGTGCTGGTGTCGGTGGTCCGCGGCGACCGCATTCTTCTCGCCCGCTCGCCGCACTTTCCGCCGGGGATGTTCAGCACGGTGGCGGGGTTCGTGGACCCCGGCGAGTCGCTGGAAGAGACGGTGACGCGCGAGGTGCGCGAGGAGGTGGGGATCGAGGTCGGGACCGTGCGCTACTTCGGCAGCCAGCCGTGGCCGTTTCCCAGCTCGCTGATGGTGGCCTTCACGGCGGAGTACGCGGGCGGCGAGCTGGCGCCGGACCCGGCGGAGATCGAGGAGGCGGGATGGTACGCGGTGGACGAGATCCCCATCGTCCCGCCGGCCATCAGCCTGGCCCGCGCGCTCATCGACGACTTCGTGCGCGCCCGCGGCGGCGATCCTTCCACGCTGCGGACGTCGTCCTGACGGGTGGGACGGGCGTCGGGAGGAAAGAGAGCGGACACGGAGACGGGCGACTGCGCCCACCCCCGCGTCCTCGCTCGCTTTCTCCGCCCCTTCTGCGTGACACAAAAAGGTGCGGGGAGACCGAAACTTCCGGCCCCCCCGCGGGGGTCCCCCCAGACCCCAACCATCAGCTCCATCTCCTAGACGGGCTCGGGCTCCCGCTCCGGCTCGACGTTCATCGCCAGCTTGTTCAGGCTCTCCTCCACCCGGCTCAGCTCCGGCCCGAATCCCAGCGCGCGGTAGATGTCGCGCGCGGCTTCCAGGTATCCCCGGCCCTCCTCAGGCCGGTCGCAGGCGCAGTGCAGCTGGCCGTAGCCGTACAGGATAGCCGCCTCCGTCCTGCGCGGCAGGGCCCGCTCGTGGCACACCCGCAGCGCCTGCTCGTAAAAGACGAACCCCTCTTCGTCGCAGCGGCCGCGGGCGATGGAGCCCAGCAGGTTGTACACGTCGATCAGGTCCGGCACCAGCCGGTGCACGATGGCCACCTCTTCGGCCCGTCGCGCCTCGTCCTCCGCCTCCAGCAGCCGGCCCTGCGCCCGCAGTGCCTCGCCCAGGTTCACCCGCATGGTGAGCTCTACGTGGCCCTCGGCGTCGGCCAGCGCCTCGCGGAACACGGCCTCGGCGGCGGCGCTGTCGCCGTGCTCCAGCAGCAGCAGGCCCCGGTTGTTCAGCCAGTACGCCCGCGCGTCAGGCGCGCCGGACTGCTCCATCCGCTCGCGGCCCCGGTCCAGCAGCCGCTCCGACTCGGCCAGGTCGCCCTCCAGCATGGACAGGGCGGAGAGGTTCATGTACAGCGGCCACTCCACCGCGGGCCGGTCCAGTCCCGCGGCGAGCTGCAGCCCCTGCTCCCACCACATGCGGGCCCGGTCGCGCTCGCCGCGGTCGTGGCACACGTTGCCCAGGCCCTGGCAGGCGATGACCTGCCCCTCCACGTCCAGCGCGCCGGCCGCCAGCTGAAAGCTCTGCTCGTACCAGCTCCAGGCCTCGTCAAGCCGGCCCGCGGTGCGGGCGGTGCGGCCCAGGCGGCGCAGGGCCAGCACGTGGGGCTCCTTCTCGCGCAGGTCGTGGGAAAGCCCCAGGGCCATGCGGTAGATGCGCTCCGCCTTTTCCAGCCGCCGGGCCTCTTCCTCCATCTCCCCCGCCCGCACCAGCATGGCCGCCGCGGTGGCGGGGTTGCCGGCCTGCTGCTCGCGGATGGCGCCCAGCACCAGGTCGAACAGCTCGCGCAGCCGCTGGTGGCTGCGGTCCAGGCGCACCCGGACCATCTCCTCCACCCGGGCCGGGTCCACCACGCGCTTGCCCACGGTGGCGTAGGCGCCCGACCGGGCCCAGAGCTTGTCCGAGTCCACCCGCGAGGCGCCGATCAGGGCATCGCTCAGCGGGAGAAAGTCCTCGTAGTCGGGCACCAGGGCCAGCGCTCGCTCCACCAGCAGGTGGGGCGGGACGGACTTGCTCATGGCAGAGGGCAAGGGATCCTTCCTTCGCGGCCCGCGATCAGCCGCCGGCCAGGATGACCTTGCCGCCGTAGGTGCTGAAGTGCGGCGTGTAGCCGCTGAGCACCGTGCCCAGCAGGTCCACGCTTCCGCCCAGCGAGGTCCACGCCCCGTTCTCCCAGCGGGCCACCTCGACGGGGTTGCCGTTCAGGACCACACCCGTGAGCGGAAAGCTGAGCTTCACGGGCGTGTTGAACTGCGTTCCATGCGGCCCGAACTCCGCGATCAGCCGCTTGCCCAGCACGTTGTCGCCGGGCAGGTCGATGGTGACGGTGGTGTTCTGCGACAGCGCCCCGGCCGGGATGTCGACGCGGAAGCCGTTCAGCTCCACGAAGCCGCCCTCGCTGGCGACGATGTACTTTTCCGCGTGGCGCGTGCCCGACAGGTCCGGCAGCGCCGCGAACTGCAGCACGCCGTTCAGGTTGATGGTGCCGCCCAGCACGGCCGACTCCTGCGCGGGGGCGGCGAGCGTGGGCTGCGAGACATCCGAACACGCGGCCAGCGCCATCAGCGCGGCAACGGCCAGGGCAAGGGTGCGACGAGCGTTCACGGACAGGGCTCCTGGGGGGAGTTGGCAATGGCTGAAGTCGGCGTCCACCCGGACGCCGGGTCAGCTTTGCGCCCTGCACGTAGCAGGTGCCGTGCCCGGTATGACACGAGCGGAACTGGCGCGGTTGCTGGATTTCCGCACTCCCGCACCCCCGGCCGATTCCCCGTTTTCGTGATCCTTGCACTTTTTTGGTGAAAGTCCGGGCAACGCACCGAGGGGGGCGGCTGGTCCACCGGGCCGCGAGGATCGGATTCCGCCGGGTCCGAGTGGGCGGGTAAACCCGCGGCTCGAAGTGCCATAAGCCCCGTCTTTGCTCGTTCCTCGCAAAACGGGGCTTCACCTGCTCGCGTGGACGGGGTCCGTCGTGCCGGGCGCGATCACGCGGAGGACAGAAGACAACCCCTCCCCCGGGGTTGGGGGAGGGGTCGACGGCCGTTGCGAGGAACGAGCAAAAGGCCCGTCGGGGGAGAGGGCCCGTCCGAGCACGCCATCCACCCCTACCCCACCGCGCCCTCCAGCCCGTACTCGCGGATCTTGCGCGTGAGCGTGTTGCGGTGCACGCCCAGCACCTCGGAAGCGCGGCCCAGGTGGCCGTTCACCAGCTTGAGCACCTCGCGAATGTGCAGGCGCTCCACGTCGGCCAGCGGCAGGTCCGGCGTGTAGCCGGGAAGGGGGGAGCCGTCCGCGCGCCCATCGTCCGCGGCGGGCGGGCGCATCTGGTCCAGCGGCAGGTGCTCGGCCAGCAGGACGGGGCCGTGGGCCAGGAGGACGGCGCGCTCCAGCACGTTCTTGAGCTCGCGCACGTTGCCGGGCCACTCGTGCCCGTGCAGAAGCTCCAGCACGGGCCGCGCGATGCCGCGGATGCCGCGTCCGTAGCGCCCCGCGTACATCGCCACGAAGTGCCGCACCAGCAGGTCCAGGTCGTTTCCCCGGTCCGCCAGGCGCGGCAGGTCGAGGGTGACGACGGCCAGGCGGAAGTACAGGTCCTCGCGGAACGATCCGTCGCCGATGGCCGCGCGCAGGTCGCGGTTGGTGGCGGCGACCACGCGCACGTCCACGGGAATGCGCCCCTCGCCGCCCAGCCGCTCGATCTCCCGCTCCTGCAGCGCACGCAGGATCTTGCTCTGCAGCGGCAGCGACATGTCGCCGATCTCGTCCAGGAACAGCGTGCCGCCGTGCGCCCGCTCGAACCGCCCGATCTTGCGGGTGATGGCGCCGGTGAACGCCCCCTTCTCGTGCCCGAAGAGCTCGCTCTCCAGCAGGTTCTCGGGGATCGCGGCGCAGTTGATGGCGATGAAGGGGGCGGCCGCGCGCGGGCTGTTGCGGTGGATGGCCTTGGCGACGAGCTCCTTGCCCGTGCCGCTCTGGCCCAGGATGAGGACGGTCGCCGGGCTGGCGGCCACGCGCCCCACCATGCGGAACACCTCCAGCATCGCGGGGCTGGCGCCGATGGCCGCGTCGTCGTCCTCTTCGGCGTCCACCTCGGCCAGCGGCACCACCTCGTCGCCCGCGAACACCTGGCGCAGCAGCCCCGCCAGCTCGCGCGCGTCCACCGGCGCGGCGACCAGCCCCAGCACCCCCAGCCGCGACGACTCCACCATCGCCTGCATGGTGGGCCGCGACGCCGCGAGAACGATGGAGCCCGCCGGCACGCCCGACTCGATGAGCCGCGCCACCAGCGCCAGGTCCACCGTGGAAAGGTCCAGCGAGAGAAGGAGCGCGTCCGGCGCCGTGGCGCGCAGCATCTCCAGCCCCTCGCCCAGCGTCGCCGCCACGCGCAGCTGCGCGCGTGCCCCGGCCGCCTCGGCGGCGGCGGCGCGCGTTTCCGGCGCGGGGTCCACGACCAGCAGGATCGGCTGCGGCACGTAAGGTTCTGCGATTGTTTGCGAGGATCAACGGTGCAAAATGGGGTATTCTGCAAAATGGTGCAACGACGACGAATGCGGCGGTGCATCGGTCACGCTCTCCCGCGAATCGCCGACCCCATCGACCTCGACGGGCTGAAAGCCCCGCGGCTGGAACTGCCACACGCCCCGCCGTGGGCTCGCGGAGCTCCCCGGCGGGGCTTCAAATTCAATTCAGGTTCATCGCGGATTCGGTTGCACGCACGAAGTCTGCGCCGTGAGCTGTCATTTCGAAGGAGGCGCCCACGAGGACTCGCCTCATGCAGGATCCTGTTGCGCCGACTGAGAAATCTACTCACCCACGCTCATGGCTTGCAGCAGGTCCCGGGACCCGCCTCCGATGCGCCGCACAGAAGCGGGTCGAGGACCGGGCCGTGGCCGGATCACCAGCACGGGTGAGTAGATTTCTCAGTCGGCGCCATGGGAATCCTGCACGGGCTGAGTTCGGTGCAGGCGCCTCCTTCGAAATGACAGTTCGGCGTCGGGTCTGTTT
>DATABT010001060.1:0-6809 GCA_036259455.1 Longimicrobium sp.
ACTTCCTGAACCCCGGCCTGCTGGGCTCCGCGCGCGACTTCCGCGCCCGCTTCGCGCTCCCCATCGAACGCTACCGCGACGCGGACCGCGCGGCGCAGCTCAGGCGGCTGGCGGGGCCGTTCATCCTGCGCCGGCTCAAGACGGACCGCGGCATCATCCGCGACCTGCCGGAGAAGCAGGAGATGAAGGTCTTCTGCAACCTCACCCGCGAGCAGGCTTCGCTCTACCAGGCCACGGTGGACGACATGCTGCGCAAGATCGAGGAGACCGAGGGCATCCAGCGCCGCGGGCTGGTGCTTTCCACGCTCCTGCGCCTCAAGCAGGCGTGCAACCATCCCGCGCAGCTGCTGGGCGACGGGTCCGCGCTGGCCGGCCGCTCCGGCAAGCTGGAGCGGCTGGAGGAGGTGCTGGACGAGGTGATGCAGGTGGGCGACCGCGCCCTCGTCTTCACCCAGTTCGCGGAGATGGGGCACCTGCTGCAGGCGCGGCTGCGGGAGCGCTTCGCGCGGGAGATCCCGTTCCTGCACGGCGGCATGCGCAAGACGGACCGCGACGCGCTGGTCGGCCACTTCCAGGGCGCGGACGGCCCGCCCGTGCTCCTTCTTTCCCTCAAGGCCGGCGGCACGGGGCTCAACCTCACGGCGGCCAACCACGTGATCCACTTCGACCGCTGGTGGAACCCCGCGGTGGAGGACCAGGCCACGGACCGCGCCTTTCGCATCGGGCAGCGGCGCGACGTGCAGGTGCGCAAGCTGATCTGCGCGGGTACGCTGGAGGAGCGCATCGACCAGGTGATCGAGGAAAAGAAGGCGCTCGCCGGGAGCGTGCTGGGCACCGGCGAGGCGTGGCTCACGGAGCTGTCCACGGACGAGCTGCGGCGCGTGGTCGCGCTCTCCGCGGACGCGGTGGCGGAGTGAGGCGATGAGCGACTGGTGGGAGTGGCAGCACCGCCCGCGGCGCGCGGCAAGGGACGGCATCAGGGCGCGCAGCACCCGCGGCGAGATCGGCGAGACGTGGTGGAGCAAGCGCTTCATCGCCGCGCTCAGGGAGGTGGCGGACGCCAGCCGCCTTACCCGCGGCCGCAGCTACGCGCGCACCGGCCAGGTGATGGACCTGCGCGTGGAGCCCGGAGTGGTTACGTCGAAGGTGCAGGGCTCGGCGGCGCGGCCGTACGCGGTGCGCATCGCCCTGACGCCCTTCAAGGACCACGAGTGGGCGCGGGCGGAGGAGGCGCTGGCGGACCAGGCCATCTTTCTCGCCGCGCTGCTGGCGGGGGAGATGCCGCACGAGGTGGAGCAGGTCTTTGCGCAGGCGGGGCTGTCGCTCTTTCCTTCCCGGCCGGAGGAGCTGCGGTCGGACTGCTCGTGCCCGGACTGGGCCAACCCGTGCAAGCACGTGGCGGCCACGTACTACATCCTGGCCGAGGCGTTCGACGCGGACCCGTTCCTGGTGCTGTGCTGGCGCGGGCGGGCGCGCGAGGAGCTGCTGGCCCGCCTGCGCGAGCTGCGCGCCGCGCGCGAGGAAGATGCGGAGCCGGTGGCGGTGGATACGGGCGATGCGCCGGCGCCCGTGGCCGAAGCACCGGCCGCGGACTTCTGGCGCGCGGGCGGGGAGCTGGCGTCGCTGACGTTCTCGCCGCGCGCGCCGGCGGCGGCGGATGCGGTCCTGCGCCAGCTGGGCCCGCTTCCGGCCGAAGCCGGGGGGCCCGACGCCGATCGCGTGCTTGCGGAGGCGTACGCCACCTTCACCCGCGCGGCGGAGGCACGCGCGTTCGGCGAGTGATGCGCGCCTCCGCGTGAGATTCGCGGTTTCACGCAGAGTCACGGAGGCGCGAAGAACGGAGTTCTCCCGCGCCTCTCCGTGAGGAAATTTGGCTCATCGCGGACTTCGTTCCAACGGACCGCGGCCCGCACGCCGCGCATTGGCATTCCGAGGAAGGCGCCCGCGGGATCTGCGCCTGTGCATGATCTTCAGCGCCGGCCGAGGAATCTGCTCACCCATGCTCGTGGCTCGCGTCCGGTGGCGGACTCCGTACACCGCACCGGGGCGTGCGGGGCGGAAAACCCGCGGGGACGGGATCCAGCACGCAGGCTGACCACCCGTGCCGGAGAGTAGATTGCTCAGTCGGCGCCACAGAAATCCTGCACCGGCAGTCGCGCGGGCGCCTCCTTCGAAACGACAGCGGCGCGCTACGCGTGCAACTACATCGACGATGAACCGGAAATTCCAGGTTCTTCGTCGATTTTGTTGCAGGTAAACAGACCCGACGCCGAACCGTCATTTCGAAGGAGGCGCCTGCACGGAACTCGGCCCGTGCAGGATTCTCATGGCGCCGACTGAGAAATCTACTCACCCGTGCTGGTGATCCGGCCCACGGCCCGGTCCTCGACCCGCTTCCGTGCGGCGCATCGCAGGCGGGTCCCGGGACGTGCGGCCAGCCATGAGCGTGGGTGAGTAGATTTGTCAGTCGGCGCAACAAGATCCTGCATGAGGCAAGTCCTCGTGGGCGCCTCCTTCGAAATGACAGCTCACGGCGCAGACTTCGTGCGTGCAACGAAATCCGCGATGAACCAAATCTCAGGATCGATGTCAGGTGCCGTCGCCCACGCGCAGGAGCACCTTGCCGGTGGTGCGGCGGCCCTCCAGCGCGCGGTGAGCTTCCGCCGCGTCGCCGAGCGGGAACTCCGCGCCGATGCGCACGTCCAGCTCGCCGGCGGCGATCCACGCGAACAGCTCGCCCGCGCGCCACAGCAGCTCGTCTCGGGTGGCCACGTAGTGCCCCATCACCGGGCGGGTGAGAAAGAGCGAGCCCTTCTGCGCGAGCACCTGCGGATCGAGGGGCTCCACCGGCCCGCTGGACTGCCCGAAGAGCACCATCATCCCCCGCGGGGCCAGCAGGTCCAGCCCGGGAAGAAAGGTGGTGCGGCCCACGGAATCGTAGATCACCTGCAGCCGGGCTCCGTCCGTGATCCGCCGTACCCCTTCGACGAAGTCCTCGCGCGTGTAGACGATCACCTCGTCCGCGCCGGCCTCCCGCGCAAGCTGCGCCTTCTCGTCCGAGCCCGCGGTGCCGATGACGTACGCGCCGCGGCGTTTGGCGATCTGCACCAGCAGCAGCCCCACGCCGCCCGCCGCCGCGTGCACCAGGCACCGGTCTCCCCGCTTCAGCGGGTACGTGGACGCGGCCAGGTAGTGCGCCGTCATGCCCTGCAGCATCACCGCGGCGCCCAGGCGCGGGTCCACCTTCGCGGGCAGCGGCACGAGCTTCGCCGCCGGCACCACCGCGAGCTCCGCGTACGCGCCGATGTGGCCGGCCCACGCCACACGGTCGCCCTCGCGCACCTCGCGCACGCCATCGCCGACGGCGGCGACGGTGCCCGCGCCCTCCTCGCCCAGCGTGGCGGGGAGCGGGACCTTGTAAAGGCCGGTGCGCTTGTATACGTCGATGAAGTTCAGGCCCGCCGTGTCCAGCCGCACCAGCGCCTCGCCCGGGCCGGGCCGCGGAACGGGAATGCGCTCCACGCGCAGGGCGTCCGCGCCGCCGGGCTGGTGCAGGCGGACGGCCTGCATCGTCTCTTCGGTCATCGATCTCCGCTCGGGTTGGATGGCTCTCCCCGGCCGCCGCAAACCCGGCGCCGCGGAAGCAAAGAGAGGACGCGGATGAAGCCTTCATCCACGTCCTCTCGCCGTTCCTCCGCGCGCTCCGCGTGACCCCGTGCCTCAGGGCTGGTCGTCCGCCGTGCTGTCCGGAGCCGGCGCGGGCTCGACGACCGGCGGCGGAATCGGCGTGCCGATGACGATGGTGTCGCGCGGGACCTCGCGGATGGGCGCGGGCACGCCCAGCAGGCGCGGGCCACGCTCGCGCGGCGGCTCCGGCGGAAGCGGCTGCAGCGTGGGGATCTCCCACACCGCGAACGACGCGCCGCCCCGCGAGGCGCCCTGGCGCAGGCGGGTCATCGCCTCCGCGGGAATCTGCAGGGTGTCCACGCCGCCCCGGGCCAGCTCGCGCCGCACGCTCGCGGCGAATCCATCCGACCGGCCGTAGACGTCGGGGAACACGTGCAGCCGGTCGCCGCGCAGCTCCGCCACCCGGTACGTGACGCGCATGCGGATGGAGCGCGACATCACCGTGTGCCGCTCCGTGGTGCCGGCGCGCGACATGGCGTCCAGCTCCGCGTCGCCCATGGACGGCGAGGCAATGCGGTGCAGCCGCCGGGCGAGGTCGATCGCGTCGGGGTTGCTCATGCGGATGCACCCGTGCGACGCCGGCGCGCCCAGCCGCCCCTCGGAGGTGGTTCCGTGGATGTAGATGAGCTCATCCATGTGCAGCTTCACCCGGCCCATCGGGTTCCCCGGACCCGGCGGGGTGCGCTTGCGGTTGCGCGCCCACTCGCTGTCCGGCGGCGGGTTCCACCACGGGTTGAAGATGACCGTGGCCAGCAGGAAGTCGCCCACGGGCGTGGGGTAGCGCGCGGAGCCGACGGACACGGGGTAGGTGCGGACGACGCTGTCGCCCTCCACCAGCTCCAGGCGCCCGCTGGGGATGTTCACCACCACCTGCACGTCGGGCACGATCTGCCGCTTCGGCTTCGCGGACACCATGGAGTCGGCGGGAGCGGCGCCGGCCGTCAGCGCGTTCCCCGCCGTTGCGGCGTCCGGCTCCGGGCCCGGGGCGTCCGGGACCGCCTCCCCCACGAGCTCGCGCCCGTACAGCACCGCCCCCAGCGCAACGATGGGGACGAGGAGAAGGACACCGGCGACGCGAAGGCGGGAGCGGGACATGCGATCGTGCGGGCTTGCGGGTAGTGCGTGGCGCCCCCGGATCGGAGCGCTCCTAAATAAACGATGGAATCGTTCCGCGTACAAGCGTCCCGTAAAAACTCCTCCCTTCGCGTAGCACCAGAAAACGTAATACCTTACCTGCTACCGCCACCCCGGAACGAGACGCACGCCTGAGGACTTGCGCGCCATGGCGCCATCTGGTGCTGGGCCAGGACGTGGACCCCGACCTCCCCCGTGCCGTGCCGATGCCGCCCTCCAGGTAGCGCCTCGCGCGAAGCTCATCATCAACCTTCTTGCCCGCGGCGGGCGAACGGACGATAATCCGTCGGCTTTCATCTACCCACCCGCAGTCCCCCTGCCCCACCCCATCCGGACAAGGACGGCTCCATGGCGAACGAGAACGGCGGCGGCTCCACGCGCGGCGGTAAACGCAGCATGGCCGGAATGAACGTGGTGATGTTCATCACGGACCAGGACCGCGCCATCCAGCACTTTCCCCCCGGCTGGGCCGAGGAGCACCTGCACGGGGCCACGCGGCTGGCCCGCCACGGCGTGAGCTTCAACAACGCCTTCACCAACTCCTGCATGTGCTCGCCCGCCCGCTCCACGCTGATGACGGGCTTCTTTCCCGCGCAGACGGGCGTCAAGTACACGCTCGAAACCAGCATGTACGACCGCGAGCAGTACGACCAGGTGGAGCTGCCGATGGACCTGCCCAACCTGGCCACGGTCATGAAGGCCGCGGGGTACAACGTGGTCTACAAGGGCAAGTGGCACCTGAGCAAGCCGCCGCACGGCGGCACCCAGTGGGAGCCGCGCGACGTGGAGAAGTACGGCTTTTCGCGGTGGAACCCGCCCGACGCCGGCGCCAACCAGACCGTTCCCGAGGCCGGCGGCGGCGAGCCCGACAACGACGGCCGCTTCATGACCTCCCAGGCCGGGACCGACAGCTACGAGGGGGTGCTGGAGTACCTGCACTCCGCGGCGGCGCAGCAGCAGCCGTTCTTTCTCGTCGTGTCGCTGGTGAACCCGCACGACGTGCTCTTCTATCCCACCGACAACTTCACCGTCGCGGGATACGACGACAGCTGGCTGGCGGGCGACATCCAGCCGCCGGAGACGGTGAACGAGGACCTGGCCACCAAGCCGGTGGTGCAGCGCGAGTTCCTGGCGCTCTTCAACCTCACGGGCACGCTGGACGACGCGCAGATGCAGGCCAGCTACCTGAACTTCTACGGCAACCTGATGAAGGCGTCGGACCAGTACCTGGTGGACGTGCTTCACGCGCTGGACGAGACGGGGCTGCGCGACAGCACCGTCGTCATCCGCACCGCCGACCACGGCGAGATGGGGCTGGCGCACGGCGGGCTGCGGCAGAAGAACTTCAACTTCTACGAAGAGTCGTTGCGGGTGCCGCTCATCTTCAGCAGCCCCGCGCTGTACGACGGCAGGTACGAAAGCGACGCGCTGGTTTCGCACGTGGACTTTCTGCCCACCATCGCCACCCTGTTCGGCGCGCCGGAGAGCGCGCGGGTCGCGTGGGAGGGGGTGGACTACTCCGCGGTGGTGCTGGACCCGGAGCACGCCCCCGCGCCGCAGGACTACGTGGTGTTCACCTGGGACGACTGGCAGGCGGGGCAGCCGAACGGGCCGTACCTGCCGCCGCCCAACCACATCGTCAGCATTCGCGAGGAGCGGTACAAGCTGGCGCGGTACTACGACGCCATGGGCAACGTCCCCAGCCAGTGGGAGATGTACGACCTGCAGCACGACCCGCTGGAGCGGTGGAACATCGCCTGGCACGAACACCCGCGCACCGATCGCCAGGAAGAGGAGCTCCTGCGCCTGAAGCATCGCCTGGCCGAGGTGCAGAGCACGCGCCTGCAGCCCCTCCCCACCACCGACACCCACAGCGTGGAGCAGCCGCGCCGCGGGCAGTACCTGCCCACGTCCGGCAACTGACGGAAGAGCATTGCGCGAGGAGCATAAATGAGAGGACGCGGAGGCGGCATTGGTCGCCTCCGCGT
>DATABT010001061.1:0-2513 GCA_036259455.1 Longimicrobium sp.
GCGCCCGCCGGCGCCACCGCCTCTGCTCTCAGCCATTCGTCGTCTCCTTTAGAAGTCCAGGCCGCCCTCGCGGGCGCCCTCGGCGAAGGCCTTGACCCGGCCGTGGTACACGTAGCCGCCGCGGTCGAACACCACCCTGGTGACGCCCATTTCGCGCGCCTTCTCGGCCAGCGCCTTGCCCGCGGCATGGCTGGCCTCGGTCTTGTTCATCTCGCCGCGCTTTTCGCGCAGCCCGGCGTCCAGCGTGCTCAGCCCCACCAGCGTGCGGCCGGCCACGTCGTCGATCACCTGACCCTCGACGTGGTTGATGGAGCGGTGCACGACCAGACGCGGGCGCTCCGCGGTGCCGTGCACCTTGGCGCGGACGCGGCGGTGGCGGCGCTCACGGCGCTGCTCGCGCGTCTTTACCCGTCTCGAAGTTGCCATCGTTTCCTCTTGGTGACTATGCGATGATCAGCCGTGGGGGAGGGGGCGGCTTACTTGCCGCCCGCCTTGCCCGCCTTGCGGCGGATCACCTCGCCCTGGTACTTGATGCCCTTGCCCTTGTACGGCTCGGGCGGACGGAGGCTGCGGATCTCGGCCGCAACCTGGCCCACCACTTCCTTGTCGGTCCCGCTGACCTCCACCACGGTGGGCGAGACGGCCCGCAGGGTGATCCCCGGGGGCGCCTTGTACTCGATGGGGTGGCTGTAGCCCAGCGCCAGCGTGAGACCGAACGGCTTGGTTTCGGCGCGGTAGCCCACGCCCACGATCTCCAGCACCTTGGTGAAGCCCGTGGTCACGCCCTCCACCATGTTGGCGACCAGCGTGCGGCTCAGCCCGTGCAGCGAGCGGTGGCGCGGCTCGTCGCTGGGACGCTCCACGCGCAGCTCGCCGTCCTCGCGGCGCACGATCACGTCGCTGTGAAGCGTGCGCGTGAGCTCGCCCCTGGGCCCCTTTACCCGCACCGTGTTGCCGTCCACCTGCACGTCCACGCCGGCGGGGACGGAGATCGGCCTTCTTCCAATTCGCGACATCTTGATCTCCTCCCTTTACCAGACGTAGGCGATGACTTCACCGCCCACCTTGGCGGCGCGCGCCTCGCGGTCGGTCATCACGCCGCGCGAGGTGCTCAGCATGGCCATGCCCAGGCCGTTGCGCACCCGCGGGATCTCCTCCACCCCCACGTACTTGCGCAGCCCCGGCTTGCTGATGCGGCGCAGCTCGCGGATGACGGGCTTTTCCTGGTAGTACTTCAGGTACAGGCGCAGCACGCCGAAGCGGCCGTCGTCCAGGACCTTGAAGTCGTGGATGTAGTGGTTTTCCTTGAGAAGACGCGCGATCTCCGTCTTCAGCTTGGAGACCGGCATGTCCACCCGCCGCTGGCGCGCGCCCTGCGCGTTGCGGATGCGGGTGAGCATGTCGGCGATGGGGTCCGTCATCATGCTCGTGACTCCTTCAGTATCCGGCCGGTCCGCCGGACTTGGAGGAAGGTGGATGTCAAAAAGCCAGTGCCTGGTGCCGGAGCCGGGTAATCTAACCCGGCCCGCGACTTTTTTGCACCGGGTCCCTCCGTCAGGGAGCGGAAACCGGGACGGGAAGGAAGGCTGGCAGGCGATCCCCTGTGCCCTGTGCCCTGTTCCCTGCCGTTCCTTACCAGCTCGCCTTGCGCACGCCCGGAATCTCCCCGCGCAGCGCCTGCTCGCGGAAGCAGATGCGGCACAGGCCGAACTTGCGCAGGAACGCGCGCGGGCGTCCGCAGCGGTTGCACCGGTTGTAGCCCCGCACGCCGAACTTGGGCTTGCGGTTGCTCTTCTCGATCAGGGCCTTGCGTGCCATGTCGTCGTCCTGATGGGTTCGTTGGTCCGTCGTGGACCGTTCAAAAGTACCTGGTGCCAAGTGCCTAGTGCCGGGTACCCAGCCGAGTCCACCCTGGCACCTGGTACTAGGCACTAGGTACTTCCGTGCTTCACGCCGCCTCGGCCTCGGGGCCGGCCATCGCGCGCACGGGAGGCTCGCCGCGGAACGGCATCCCCAGCTCGCGCAGCAGGGCGAGCGCCTCGTCGTCCTTGCTGGTGGACGTCACGATGGTGATGTCCATCCCGTGGATCTGCTCCACCTTGTCGTAGTCGATCTCCGGAAAGATCAGCTGCTCCTTCACGCCCAGCGTGTAGTTGCCGCGCCCGTCGAACGAGCGGGTGTTCACGCCGCGGAAGTCGCGCACGCGCGGCAGGGCGATGTTGACCAGCCGGTCCAGGAACTCCCACATGCGCTCGCGGCGCAGGGTGACCGAGGCGCCCACCGGCTGCCCCTGGCGCAGGCCGAAGTTGCTGATGGCCTGCTTGGCCTTGGTGACCACCGGCTTCTGGCCGCTGATCTGCGCCAGCTCGCTCACCACGCCGTCCAGCAGCTTGGGGTTCTTGCTGGCCTCGCCCAGCCCCACGTTGATCACCACCTTTTCCAGGCGGGGGATCTGCATGGCGCTGCTGAAGCCGAACTCCTGCTGCAGCTTGCCCTTGACCGTTTCTTCGTAG
>DATABT010001062.1:0-7227 GCA_036259455.1 Longimicrobium sp.
TTGCAGGTAAACAGATCCGACGCCGAACTGTCATTTCGAAGGAGGCGCCTGCACCGAAATCAGCCCGTGCAGGATTTCCATGGCGCCGACTGAGAAATCTACTCACCCGTGCTGGTGATCCGGCCCACGGCCCGGTCCTCGACCCGCTTCCGTGCGGCGCATCGGAGGCGGGTCCCGGGACGTGCGGCCAGCCATGAGCGTGGGTGAGTAGATTTCTCAGTCGGCGCAACAAGATCCTCCATGAGGCACGTCCTCGTGGGCGCACTCCTTCGAAATGACAGCTCACGGCGCAGACTTCGTGCGTGCAACGAAATCCGCGATGAACTTTTTTGCGATCCTCGCCTTGCAGGTGGCACCGCTGTATCGTTCCAGCCCCACGTGTTGATCCGCCTCACCAATCTCCGCCTCCGTCCGTGACCATCCGCGCGCTGCACGTGTATCCCGGGAACCTGTTCGGGGGGGTGGAGCGGATGCTCGGCACCTTTGCCGCGACGCGGACATCGGGGCTGGAGCAGCGGTTCGCGCTCTGCTTCGAGGGGCGGCTGGCGGACGAGGTCCGCGCGGCACGGGCGCCGCTGGAGATGCTGGGCCCCGTGCGCGTGAGCCGGCCGTGGACGGTGGTGCGCGCCCGGCGCCGGCTGGCGCGGGTGGTGGAAGACGCGCGGGCGGACGTGGTCATCTGCCATTCGTCGTGGACGCAGGGGCTGTTCGGGGACGTGGCGGTGAAGCGCGGAATTCCGCTCGTCTTCTGGCTGCACGACGCGGTGGCGGGCGACACGTGGGCCGATGGATTCGCGAAGCGCACGCGGCCGGCGCTGGCCATCGGCACCAGCGAGTTCGCGCGCGGAACGCTGCCGTTGCTGTGGACGGGCGTGGCGTCGGAGGTCATCTATCCGCCCGTCCCGAAGGTGGATGCGGGCGCGGTGGACCGGCGGCTGGTGCGCGCGCGGCTGGAGACGCCGGTGGACGACGTGGTGATCCTGCAGGCGAGCCGGATGGAGCCGTGGAAGGGGCACCGGCTGCTGGTGGAAGGACTCGGCCGGCTGCGTGACGTGGCGGGATGGACGTGCTGGATCGCGGGGGGCGCGCAGCGGCCGCACGAGGAGGCGCACCTGGCGGAGATGTACGCGCTGGCGGAGACGCTGGGCATCGCGCCGCGCATCCGGTTCCTGGGCCAGCGCGACGACGTGCCGGCGCTGATGGCCTCCGCCGACGTGCTCTGCCAGCCCAACCTGGGCCCCGAGCCGTTCGGCATCGCCTTCGCCGAGGCGATGCACGCGGGGCTGCCGGTGGTGGCCACGGCGATCGGAGGGGCGCGGGAGATCGTGGACGAGACGTGCGGCATCCTGGTCCCGCCGCGGGACCCCGCCGCGCTCGGGGATGCGCTGCGGACCGTGATCGGGGACGCGGACCTCCGCGCGCGGCTGGGGGCGGGCGGCCCTGCGCACGCCCGCGCGCTGTGCGATCCGCATCGACAGACGGAGAGGCTGCGCGAGGTGCTGGCGGGGGTGGTGCGGAGCTCGAGCCCGAGCGGCTGAAGCCGCCGCTACGACCGCGGAAAGCCCCGCAAACAGCGCGGGGCTTCAACGGCCGGATTTCCCCTGCGCGACGGGGCGGCGGCCTCGCCGGCCGGTCCCGCCGTGGTGCACACGGCGCGGCGTGCGGCACGGGCCGTCCGCGCAGGCGGACATCACGTCATTTTTGCCGCGATTTCATTCGCCACGGCGGGGGGCGCTCCACCGGACCCGGACGCCGCGTTTCCCTCCGCACGGCCCCACGTCTGTTCCCCTCCGTACAGAAGGGTGTAGATTTGCGCGGCGCCGGTCCGATCTGCCGGGCCCGCCCCTTCTCGGGATGCTCTTCCACGGCCGGATGACGGAATCCACCCCCACGACCACGGAAGCGCGCGCGCGGCGCAGCCTGGGCTCCAGCGGCGATGCCATCTACCGCATGGTGGAGCGGGCGGTGCGCGCGCGGCACCCCGGCGGCGGCACGCTGGTGGACGTGGGGTGCGGGTCGGGGCTGCTGTGGCCGCACGTGCGTCCGCTCTTCGACCGCTACGTGGGGGTGGACGTGGTGCGATACGCCGGCTTTCCCGCGGAGGGCGAGTTCATCGCGCTGGACCTGGACCGCGGCGACGCGCCCCTCCCCGGCGGCGTGGCGGACGTGGCGGCGGGGGTGGAGACCATCGAGCACCTGGAGAACCCCCGCGCCTTCGTGCGGATGCTCACGCGGCTGGCCAGGCCCGGCGGGTGGGTCGTCATCACGACGCCGAACCAGCACAGCCTGCTCAGCAAGACGCGCTTCGTGCTGCGCGGCGAGCACGCGGCGTTCACCGACTCGTCCTATCCCGCGCACCTGACGGCGCTGCTCGCGGTCGACCTGCGGCGGATGGCGGCGGAGTGCGGGCTCACGGACGTGGCGGTCGAGTACAGCGGCCGCGGACGCGTTCCATCCACCGGGTCCCACTGGCCGGCCGCGCTCTCCCGCGCCTTTCCGCGCGCGCTCAGCGACAACCTGCTGATGGCGGGGCGCAGGCCGCATGGCTGACGCGCTCCGTCCGGCCCCCGCGTGGTTCCGCGCCGCCCGCGCCCTCGTCCGGCGGCTGCCGGCGGGGCGCTTCCGCGCGTTCGAGCGGCTGAGCCGCGCGGGGGTGCCGCCGTTCGAGGACCGGCTGGCGGAGGACGTGGGCGGATGGCGATACGGCTGCGACCTGCGCAACGTGATCGCGCGCGAGGCGTGCCTTACGGGCCGGACGGCGCCCGCGGAGACGGCGGCCGTGGTGGCGTCGCTGCCGCGCGGCGGCACGTTCGTGGACGTGGGCGCCAACTGGGGGTACTTCACCCTCGTGGCGGCGCACGCGGTCGGCGAATCCGGGCGGGTCGTGGCGCTGGAGCCGGACCCGCGGGTGTACGCGGAGCTGCGCGCCAACCTGCGGCGGAACGGAATCCGCAGCGTGGCCGCGCTCGCCGTCGCCGCGTCGGACCGCGCGGGAGAGGCGACGCTTTCCGGATACGCGGAGGCGGACCGCAACCGCGGCGTCAGCAGCCTGGTGGCCGCGCCGGCGGGCGACGCGCCCTCCTTCGCCGTGCGGACGGCGCCGCTGGACGACCTGCTGGACGAGCAATCGGTCGATTCCGTCGATCTCGTGAAGATCGACGTGGAGGGCGCGGAGGAGCTGGTGGTGCGCGGGATGGCGCGCGGGCTGGCGTCGGGACGGTACCGGCGGATCCTGGTGGAACTGCATCCCGGGCAGCATCCCGACCCCGCGCGGCTGGGAGCCACGATGTACGCGACGATGAACGGAGCGGGATACCGCGGCGGGTGGATCGAAACGGGGCCGGAGGCGGAGCGCGACGCGCTGTACGGCCGCGCCGCCGCCCCCCCGCGCCTGCGCCCGGTGACGGGCGACGAGCCGCTGGGCCCGTGGCCGCACCAGCTGTGGACGCGTGCGGGGATGGAGACCGCGTGAACACCGTCGCCCGCCCGTTCCCCGCCCACGCGGCGCCGTACGGCAGCCCCCGCGCCCCGTCGCGCGGCGTGTTTCCGTGGGTGCCCGCGTTCATCGTCTTTCAGCTGCTCTGCCAGCTGGCGCTGATCACGGGCGACATCGGCTGGGCGCGCATGCTGGTGCGCATGGCGGCGTTCGGCGCCAGCCTGGCGCTGATCATCGTGCTGCGCGGGCGCGGCTCGCCGCATCCCGCGGCGGGGCCGGCCGTGCTGGCGCTGGGGGTGCTGGCGATCTGCGTCTTTCACCCGGAGACGCGCAGCCTGGTGGGCGGACTGGCGCAGGTGGGGCTGTACGCCGCGGTGCTGGGGCCGCTGTTCTGGGTGCCGCGGCTGACCTCCATCGACCTGCGGATGCTGCGCCGCGCGCTCCTCATCCTGTGGGGATTCCACGCGCTGAGCGCCACGCTGGGCGTGCTGCAGGTCTATCGCCCCGGCACCTTTCAGCCCCCGGTATCCGCCGTGGTGGAGTCGAAGGGAAAGGGGTACATCGAATCCCTCAAGATCACCACGGCCACGGGGCAGCGGGTCTTTCGCCCGATGGGGCTGACGGACGTGCCCGGCGGCGCGGCGATCAGCGGGCTGTACGCGGTGCTGCTGGGCGTGGGCTTCTTTCTCACCCGCCGCACGCTGCCGGTGATGGCGATGTCGCTGGCCAGCGTGGGGCTGGGCGTGGCCGTCCTCTACCTGTCGCAGATCCGCGCGCTGGTGGTGATGACGGGGATCAGCCTCGTCGCCGTCGCGTGCATCCTGTTGTGGCGCAAGGACGTGCGGCGGCTGACGACGCTGGTGGTCGGGATGGGCGTGGTGGTGCTGGTGGGGTATTATGCCGCGCGCAACATGGCGGGCGCGGACGTGACCAACCGCATGGCCACGCTGGTGCGCGCCCGCCCCGGCCAGGTGTACTACGAGAACCGCGGCCGCTTTCTGGAAGACGCCCTCTTCAAGACCCTGCCGCGCGCGCCCTTTGGCGAGGGGCTGGGGCACTGGGGAATGACGGCCACGTACTTCGGCGGCGACGCGCCCGCGAAGAACGTGTGGGTGGAGATCATGTGGGCGGGGTGGATCGTGGACGGCGGCGCGCCCCTGCTGGTCACCTACCTGCTGGTCATCGCGGTGGCGCTGCTGGCGGGGTGGCGCATCGCCCGCGCGCCCCCTCCCTCCCCGGCGGCGCACGACCTGCCCTTCTGGGGCGCCATCGTGCTGGCGTACAGCGTGGGTGCCACGGCGCTGACCTTTTCGTATCCCATCTTCCTTTCGCAGTCGGGAATGGAGTTCTGGCTGCTGAACGCCACCCTGTTCGCCGCGGCGCGCAACGCGCGGCAGGCGGCGCTGGCGGACGGGCTCGCCGCGCGGTGAGGCCCTGGGTGATCGTGGCCGGCGACTTCGTGCGCACCGGGGGCATGGACGCGGCCAACCACGCGCTGGCGAGCTACCTGGCGCGGCACGGCAACGAGACGCACCTGGTCGCCCACCGCGTCGCGGACGACCTGGCGCGGCTGCCGTCGGTCCGCTTTCACCGCGTCCCCCGGCCGCTGAGCTCGCACACGCTCGGCTTTCCCCTGCTGGACCGCGCCGGCCGCCGCGTGGCGCGGTCGCTGGCGCACCGCGATCCCGTCGTGCTGGCGAACGGGGGCAACTGCCGCGCGGGAAACGCCGTCTGGCTGCACTACGTCCACGCCGCGTACGATCCGCCCATGGCGGGGCAGCCGGCGCGGCGGTGGATGGCGGCCGCGTCTCGCGCCAGGTCCCTGCGCGACGAGCGGTCGGCGGTGCGGCGCGCGCGCGTCACCATCTCCAACAGCGAGTTGACGCTGCGCCACGCGGTGGACCTGCTCGGCGCGGACCCGGATTCTGCCTACTTTGTCCACTACGGCACCGACCCCGGACGCTTCCGTCCGCCGTCGCCGGAGGAGCGGGCGGAGGCGCGGCGGGCGCTGGGATGGGCGGACGACGAGGCGGCGCCGGTGGTCTGCTTCGTCGGGGCGCTGGGCGACCGGCGCAAGGGGTTCGACACGCTCTTTGCCGCGTGGGCCGAGCTCTGCGCGGACCCGGCGTGGGACGCGCGGCTGGCCGTCGCGGGCGCGGGCGGGGAGCTGGACGCCTGGCGCCGGCGCGCGGGCGAGGCGGGGCTGGCGGACCGCGTCCACTTTCTCGGCTTTCAGCCGGACGTGCGGCGGGTGCTCTGGGCGGCGGACGCGATGGTTGCGCCCACGCGCTACGAGGCGTTCGGGCTGGCGGTGCAGGAGGCCCTCTGCTGCGGGCTGCCCGCCGTCGTGAGCGCGCGGGCGGGCGTGGCGGAGCGCATTCCCGGGCAGATGCGCGACCTGCTGATCCGCGATCCGGACGACGCGGCGGAGCTGGCGGCGCGGCTGCGGGCGTGGCGCGGGTCCATCCACATCCACCGTGACGCCGCGCTCGCCCTGGGCGCGGAGCTGCGGGCGCGCACCTGGGACGACATGTCGGCGCTGGTGATGACCATCCTCTCGGAGGCGCTCCCGTGACGGAGACGCATGCGGGCTTCACCCCCACGGGTGCCTGCTGGATCTGCGGCCGTGACCGGCTGAAGCGAATGACGCGCGCCATCTTCGAGCTCTCGGCGTACGCGGAGCAGGACCCGGAGCTGGCGCGCTACACGGGCGCCACGGTGGACGTCGTCCGCTGCCGCCACTGCGGGTTCGCGCAGCCGGCCGCGCTGCCCTCGCTGCCGGACTACTTCGGCCGGATGTACGACCAGCGCTGGTCCGACGAGTGGATGGAGGCGGAGTTCCACGAAGGCACCAAGGACCTCATCTTCCGCGAGGTCGTCGCCCATCTCTCCGAGCGCGTCCACGACCCGCAGAAGCGGACGCTGCTGGACCTGGGAGCGCACGTGGGGCGGCTGATCCAGGTCGCCGCGGAGGCGGGGTGGCGCGCGGAGGGGGTGGAGCTGAACCCGCGCACCTCGGCGTACGCCGCCCGCGCGACCGGCCTTCCCGTCCACCGCGCGGACCTGCGCGACCTGGAGGCGGAGGGCCGGCGCTACGCCGCGGTGACGCTGATCGACGTGCTGGAGCACATCCCGGAGCCGGTGG
Source organism: Longimicrobium sp. (assembly GCA_036259455.1). GTDB lineage: Bacteria > Gemmatimonadota > Gemmatimonadetes > Longimicrobiales > Longimicrobiaceae > Longimicrobium. The sequence goes on from DATABT010001062.1 coordinate 6,582, forward strand.
AGGCGCTCAAGGGGGTCAAGCGCGTGCTGGAGCCGGGGGGATGGATCGCGGTCAAGGTGCCGCACGGGCCCAACCAGCTGCTCAAGGAGCGCATCCGCGGCCGCCTGTTCCGGGGATACCGGCCGACGGTGGCGGACAACCTGGTGCACGTGTCGCACTTTACGCCCGGGTCGCTGCGGATGGCGCTGGAGCGCGCGGGGTTCGTGGACGTGTCCGTCACCACCGCCGCGCCCGTGCTGCCGCCGCCGTCCGCCGCCGCCGCGCGTGCCGGCCGCGTCGCCTTCCTTCGCGGCACCACGCTGGCCGCGCGGATGATCCCCGGCGGCGCGCGCTCGCCGCTGGCGATGAACCTTCAGGCGTACGCGCGGGCGTTCGTGTAGTCTGCGCGCGGTGGGCGGGTGCGAGCGGAGCCCCCTCCCGCTCGACGCGCTCGCGACCTCCCCCGATCCCTGGGGAGGTTGGGCGTGGGCGGGGTTCCGGCGCGGTGGCAGCCTTCTGTAGAGCACCCCCCTTCTCCCGCACATTCGCGGGCTCCGTGCGGGCGCAAACGGGTGCGTGCGGAGAGGGGGCAGGGGGTGAGGGCGGGGGTGAGGGCCCGCCCGGGCGCGGCGGTCCGCCCGCCGGCGCGCGGCAGCGTCGTCGCCAG
>DATABT010001063.1:0-4327 GCA_036259455.1 Longimicrobium sp.
GGCTTGCTCGCGCGGGGACGGCTCGCCGCAAGGCCGGGTGCCGTTCACTTCCGCACTCACGCACTCACGCACTCACGCACTTCCGCCCGCCCGTGAGGCTCCGCTTTCTGGGCACCGGCACCAGCTTTGGCGTGCCGGTGATCGGCTGCCGCTGCGCCACCTGCACCAGCGCCGACCCGCGCGACAGGCGGACGCGGCACGGCGCGCTGGTCACGGAGGGCGACCGGCGGCTGCTGGTGGACACGCCGCCGGAGCTGCGGCTGCAGCTGGTGGCGGCCGGGGTGCGGACGGTGGACGCCATCTGGTTCACCCACTGCCACGCGGACCACGTGCACGGGCTGGACGACGTGCGCGTGTTCAGCGAGCGCACGGGCGCGCCGCTGCGCGTGTACGCCGACGCGGAGTGCGCCGCCACGCTGCGCCACCGCTTCGCCTACGTGTTCGATCCGCGCATCCGGCCGCTGGAGGGCACCTCCAAGCCCGAGGCGGAGATCACGGAGGTCCGCGCGTACGAGCCGGTGGAGGTGGCCGGCTTGCGCGTGACGCCGCTGCCGGTGCCGCACGGGCCGCTGAGCGTGTACGGCTTTCGCGTGGGCGCCCTGGGCTACGTGACCGACGGCAAGCTGCTCCCCGACCGCACCATGGAGGCGCTGCGGGGCGTGCGCGTGCTGGTGCTGAACGCGCTCTGGTTCGGCGTGCCGCACCCCACGCACTTCAGCGTGGAAGAAGCGGTGGAAGCCGCCCGCGCCGTGGGCGCCGAGCGCACCTACCTGACGCACCTGAGCCACCGCACCTCGCACGCGGAGCTGGACGCGCGGCTGCCGGACGGCGTGTTCGCGGCGTACGACGGGCTGGAGGTGGAAGTGTGAACGGCAGGGAATAGGGAATAGGGAATAGGGAATGGCTTCAGCTGCACGGGCTCGGCCCTGGTGGGCCGGGGCGGCGTGCGGCACGAGCGGTCCGCGCGGGCGCACATCACGTCGTCTCAGCCGCGGTTTCAAACCCGCCGGGCCGGGTGATTGCGCTGGTGCACGGCCTATGCTGAATGTTTACACCCTCTCCCGCGCAGTCTGCGGGAGAGGGTGCGAGCCCGAGCGAGCGGGTGGGGGCCACTGACGCACTCGCGCACTGAAGCACTCACGCACTTCTAGAGCGATGTCGATCGTCCTGGACTACAACAACATGCTGGCCCCGCGGCTGGGTGGGCGCGGCATCGACCCGGCGCGGCTGAACGCCATGGCCGACCGCTTTCGCCAGGCGCACGTGGACACCGTCGCCCGCCGCGAGAGCGGCGAGCTGGGCTTCTACGCCCTGGCCGACGGCGGGGAGACGGTGGATTCCATCCGCGAGTTCGCCGAGGGCGGCGGGCAGGCGTTCAGCAACCTCGTCGTGCTGGGGATCGGGGGAAGCGCGCTGGGCACGGTGGCGCTGCGGACGGCGCTCCTGCACCCCTTCTGGAACGAGCTGGACGACGAAGGGCGCGAGTTCTATCCGCGGCTCTACGTGCTGGACAACGTCGATCCCGCCACGTTCGGCGCGTTCCTGGAGCGCATCGACCTGGGCCGCACGCTCTTCAACGTCATCTCCAAGAGCGGCGGCACGGCGGAAACCATGAGCCAGTACCTGGTCATCCGCGAGCGGCTGCAGGCGGCCATGGGGGATGGATATCGCCGCCACCTCCTCTTTACCACCGATCCGGAAAAGGGCGTCCTGCGCGCGCTGGCGAAGGAGGAGGACGTCGCCACCCTTCCCGTGCCGCCGAACGTGGGCGGGCGCTTTTCCGTCCTCTCCGCCGTGGGCCTGCTTCCCGCGGCAATGGTGGGGATCGACATCGGCGAGCTGCTGGCGGGCGCCAGGGAGATGGTGCAGCGGTGCGAGACGGCGGACCTGCGGCAGAACCCCGCGGGCCTCTTCGCCGCGCTGCAGTACCTGGCGGCGACGGAGGCGGACGCGCCCATCCACGTGATGATGCCGTACAGCGACCGCCTGCGCGACGTGGCGGACTGGTTCCGGCAGCTGTGGGCGGAGAGCCTGGGCAAGCAGCGCACGCGCGGCGGCCAGGAGGTGTTCGCCGGGCCCACGCCGGTCAAGTCGCTGGGCGCCACGGACCAGCACTCGCAGGTGCAGCTGTACATCGAAGGCCCGTTCGACAAGACCATCACCTTCCTGGCCGAGCGCGAGGGCGCGGAGGACGTCGCCATCCCCTCCGCACACCCGGAGCACGCGGAGCTGGCGTACCTGGGCGGGCACTCCATGGGCGAGCTGCTTCGCACGGAGATGCTGGCCACCGAGGCGGCGCTGGCGCAGCGCGGGCGAATGAACATGACCATCGAGGTGCCGCGAGTGGACGCGCGCTCGCTGGGCGGCCTGCTGATGATGCTGCAGATCGCCACGGTGTACGCCGGCCACTTATACGGCATCGACCCGATGGACCAGCCGGGCGTGGAACTGGGCAAGCAGCTCACGTACGGCATCATGGGCCGCCCCGGCTTTGACCAGGCCCGCGCGGAGTGGGAAGGCCGCACGCCCAAGGACGACGCGTACGTCGTGCGTTGATTCCGGTGGGCCGGCCGTGGCGGACGCCGCGGCCAGCCCACTTTCGCACTTTCGCACTTTCGCGCTTTCGCACTTGTCCACCGCTCCCCTCGTCCCCGCGTCCGACAAACCCGCCATCCAGCCGGGCTCGCGGACGCTCATCGTCATCAACCCCGCGGCGGGGCAGGCGGACACGGAGCGCGTGCTGCGCCTGCTGGCCGGCGCCATGGCCGTGCGCGGCGCCAGCTTCGACGTGCTGCACACCGCCGCCGCCGGCGATGCCCAGCGCGCGGCGAAGGAGGCGGTGGCGCACGGCTACCGCGCCGTGGTCGCCGTCGGCGGCGACGGGACGGTGGGGGAGGTGATCACGGGGCTCGCGGGCACGGACGTGCCGGTGGGGATCGTGGCCAAGGGCACGGCCAACCAGGTCGCATCCAACCTGGGCATTCCGCGCGACATCGAGGCGGCGGTGGAGGTGGCGGTGAACGGTCTTCCCGCGCCCATCGACCTGGGGCAGCTGGACGACGGCCGCTACTTCGCGCTGGCCGCGGGCGCCGGCTGGGACGCGGCGGTGATGGCCAGCGCCACCCGCGAGATGAAGGACCGCTGGGGGTTCGGCGCATACATCTACGCGGGGCTCCGGGTGGGGGTAAAGCCGCCGCGCCAGCGCTACCGCATCATCGCCGACGGCAAGGAGATGAGGGTGAAGGCGGCGATGGTGCTGCTGGCCAACATGGGGCAGTTCATGGCAAACACCATCCCGCCGGTGGCGGTGACGGTGGCGCCGGATGTCTCCTACCAGGACGGCAAGCTGGACGTGTGCATCTTCGCGCCGCGTACGGCGGTAGACGTGGCCGGGCTCGTGTGGCGCGTGCTGCGCGGCCGCTTTGCCGGCGACGAGCGGCTCATCTACTTCCAGGCCTCCGACGTCACCGTGCACGCCGACCCGCCCGCCGTCACCGAGATCGACGGCGAGCCCATCGGCCACACCCCCCTGCGCGCCCGCGCCGTCGCCGGCGGCGTGACGGTGCTGATTCCGCGGCCGTGACTTCGAGTGCGTGAGTGCGGAAGTGTGGAAGTGCGGCAGTGCGAAGTGTGGAAGTGGAAGTGCGACGTGTGGAAGTGCGTGCCGCGAACTGTCATTTCGAAGGAGGCGCCCGCGTGGTCGCCGCCCGTGCAAGAACCCATTGCGCCGACTGAGAAATCTACTCACCCGTACTGGTGACCCGTTTTCTCGCTCCCCGCTCGCCCAGAGTTTCTTTCCCTTCGGGAACGGCCCGCCCAGCGAGAGGCGGATGCGGTGCGTCTGGTCGTTGGCCACGATGGCCATGCGGCGCACGGCCGCCTGCAGCGCGCGCCGCCACCTGAATCACACCTGAAAATCAGCGCGCCGGCCGAAGGCTTGCCGGCAGAACAGGGGGCGGGTTCCAACCCGCGGAGCCGGCCCCTCGGTTCGCAGAGAAGGTCCTTCGGTCGTGCCACAAGCGGTCGCGTCACTTCACGTTACGCGCGGCACTCCCTCAGCCTCAGGACATCATCGGTAGAACAGTCATCCTGGGAAAGGCACCACTCCGCATTCTGGGTACACGAAGCACTCTGGCGCCGACCAAAGGACCTCCCCGGCACAACCGGGGGCTCGGTCCATCGCGTGAAACCAGGCCCTCGGTCCGCGGAGAAGGTCCTTCGGTCGCGCCACAAGGACTTGTGCCAGTTCAGATTCCGCGCGGGCGCTCCCTGAATAGAAAGACCCATTCGGGCGACGGCCGTCGAGCGGGGCGTGGCACCTGCCCGG
>DATABT010001064.1:0-3097 GCA_036259455.1 Longimicrobium sp.
GGGGGGGCGCTTCGCATTCCGGAATCCAAGGTCTGATAATCACACAGCACGGGGCGAACGGAGTTTTCTCGGGCCGCCCGACGGGCTTCGCCGGCGCGCACGGGAAGCTCGAACGCCGTTGAGCCTGTTGTCCCCGGGTGAGGAAAATCTACCGCCGGGAGTTCAGGCGTGCGTGCCGTCGTGCACGAGCGTCTTGCGAACAGGAGCAGCGGCTGATAGGATGCGTTTGATACTCATTCTCAACCGATTCGCCCATGGACAGACGCTTCTCTCTCCTGATCGCCCTGCTCCCGCTCGTGGCCTGCGACGGCTCGCCTACGACCGGGAACGATGATGAAACCCCGCAGGTGCTCAGCGTGACCCTGGACGGCTCCGCGGGCTGGGCCTACGCGGACCTGGATGCCGCCTCCCCCGCCATCACCGTGGCCAACCCCGGCGAAAACACGGAGTGGGAGATCGCCGTCAACGCCACCAGCGTGATGCTCAACGGCGGCCAGGCCGGCCCCGGCGGCGTGCTGGGCTGGTGCCTGTGCCAGAACGAGTCGGCCACCGACGCGCAGGTGCAGGCGTTTACCGCCGAGGGGAACCTGGCCGCCTTCACCGCCGTCACCGCCGCCGCGGCGCCCACGGATGCCGCCGCGTGGAAGGCGGACTCGCTGGCCAGCGCCATCACCGGCTGGTGGACGTACAACCCCACCACTCACGTGGTCTCCGCCGATCCGTCCAGGTCGTGGTACGTCCGCACGGCCGGCGGAGCCGCGTTCGCCAAGCTGCGCGTGGTGGCGCTGGCGGACGCGCAGCGCACGCACGCCGGCAAGGTGACGCTGGAGTACGCGGTGCAGCCCTCCGCCACCGCGCCGCTGGGCGAAACCAGGCGGACGACGGTGGACGTCTCCGGCGGGCGCGTCTACTTCAACCTGTCCACGGGCACGGTCTCGACGGCGGCGCAGTGGGACATCGCGCTGGAAGGCTACGACATCCGCGTGAACGGCGGCGCCAGCGGCGGCGGGCAGGCCGGGGCCGTGGCGGCCACGGACCCGTTCCCCTCCATCACCAACGCGGCGGCCCCGCCGGCCACCGTGTTCAAGGGCGACAGCTACGGCGGCGTCTTCAAGGCCAGGCCGTGGTACCGCTACAACCTCACCGGCACGGACCACCAGGTGTGGCCCACCTTCAACGTGTACCTGCTCAAGCGCGGCGACCGGCTGTACAAGGTGCAGCTCACCTCGTACTACGGCCCCGCGGGCGAGACGCGGCGCATCACCGTTCGCTACGCCAGGATCGCGGGATGACGCCGCGGCTGATCCTTCTCGCGGCGGCGGTGATGATCGCCGCCGCCCCCGCCGCCGCGCAGCAGGCCGTCCACGGCCTGGTGGTGGAGGCCGGAACGGGGGCGCCGGTGGCGGGCGCGCGGGTGCAGGCGGGCGCCACGTCAACATCGTCGGACTCCGCCGGGGGATGGACGGCGACGCTCCCCGCGGGGATGCACGAGATCCGCGTGGCGCATCCCGGCTACGCGGACGCGCGGACGGACGTGGCCGTTCCCGCGGACGGGTCCGTCCGCATCCGCCTCACCCCGCGGCCGCTGCGGATGGAGACGGTGGTGGCCACCGCGTCGCGCCGCCTGCAGACGCTGGGCGAGGCGCCGGTCGCCACCGAGGTGGTGGACCGCGCGCGCATCGAGGCCAGCGGCGCCACCGACCTCGCCGGTGTGCTCGCCCTCGTCCCGGGCGTGGAGGTGCAGGGCGGGCACCCGGTGGGCACCGGCGTCTACCTGCAGGGGCTGGGGTCGGAGCGGGTGCTGGTGATGGTGGACGGCGAGCCGGTCGTGGGCCGCATCGCCGGGGAGATCGACCTCACCCGCCTTCCCGTGGCCGACGTGGAGCGGGTGGAGGTGGTCAAGGGCCCGCAGTCCACCCTCTACGGGTCCGAGGCCATGGGCGGCGTGATCAACCTCATCACCCGCGCACCGGAGCCGGGCGCCCCCGCGGGCGGCGTGCAGCTGACGGGCGGCTCCCGCGGCCGCCGCGACGCCACGGCGCACGCGCGCGCGTCCACCGGCTCCGTGGACTGGACGGTGCGCGGCGGCGTGCGCGACGTGGACCTGGTTCCCGGCCAGGACGCGCCGCTGGACGCCGGGACGCGCCGGTGGGACGGCAACGCGCGGGTGGGATGGGCGGCCGCGGACGCGCTGCGCGTGGAGGCCGGCGGGTGGCTGGTGGAGGAGAGCCAGCGGTGGCGCACGGGGCAGCTCTACCAGTTCGCCGACAACCGGCAGTGGAGCGGCCGCCTGTCCGCCGCGTGGGCCCGCGGCGCGCACCGCGTCACCCCCTCGCTGTACGTCGCCGGCTTCGAGCACGCGCTCAGCCGCGCCAGCGGGCCCGATCCCGTGGGCGGCGGCGACACCGAGGCGCAGCGGCTGGCGGAAGCGGCGCTGGCGTACACCGGCACCGCGGGGCGGCTGGCGGTGGACGGCGGCGCGGAGCTGCGCCAGGAGTGGACCCGCAGCGACCGCGTGGAGGGCGGTGAGCGCGACGCGGCGACGCTGGACGCGTACGGGCAGGGAACGTGGACGGCGGGGCGGTGGAGCCTGGTTCCCGGCGTCCGCGTTTCGCACAGCAGCCGCTGGGGCGAGCACTGGACCCCGCGCCTGGCGGCCGTCTGGCGCCCGGCGCCGTCGCTGGCGCTGCGCGCGTCGGCGGGGACGGGGTTCCGCGCGCCGGCGTTCAAGGAGCTGTACATGGACTTCCTGAACGACGCCGCGGGGTACACGGTGCGCGGCAACCCGGCGCTGCGCCCGGAGGGCTCGCGCAGCGTCTCCGCCGGCGCGGAGTGGGCGGGCCCGCGCACCTACCTGCGCGCCTCCGCCTTCCACACGGAGTTCGACGACTTCATCGAGACGGTGGTGGACGAGGAGGCGTCGACGCCGTCGCTGGCCGTCTACCGCTACCAGAACGTGGCGCGCGGGCGCACCTCCGGCGTCGAGCTGCAGACGGGGGCGGCGCTCGGCGGGCTGCGCGCGGACGCGGGATGGTCGTGGCTCGCGACGGAGGATGAAACCACGGGACGCCCGCTCTTCGGCCGCCCGGAGAACTCC
>DATABT010001065.1:0-6658 GCA_036259455.1 Longimicrobium sp.
CATGTTCGGAGCCTGGCGTAGAAGGATAGGGAACACATGGCGGGAACGGTGTCCCAGCTTTTCACCAAAATGCGTGCAAAGGCGACGAATCACACGGCGGCATGCGGCGTTCAGCTCAGATCACGCCTAAGTGCATGTCCGAAAAAGAGAACCGCCGTGTGATACTCGTGGTCGATGCGCGGGCGATCCGTTCGGGTAGTGCCGTACTAACCCTTGCGGTCCCTTTCTGACTGGGTTATTTACAGGGGCACTCGCTCATCAACACCCGGTTTCCGACACGTATAGCGTGATAGCCGCAGGCGCCGAACGTGTGGTGCGGTAAACACTTGACGGGAAGCGGGGAGTGGTGCGAAGTTGATTTAAGTCGGATAAAGGTAGTAGATGGTCGCGGAGCACCGGTGCATGCCCGCCCGGGCCTGCAGGGGGTGCCGATGGCGCCTCCCCGGAGCTCCTGACCAGCCGCCGTGAACGACGTGCTCTACCGCCGTGTTCCGGAAGTAATGAAAACGGAGGTAGAGGGGCAGCAGACCCCCCGGGGCACCGTCACAGGGCCCCGCTGACCGGACGCTGCAGCTGGCGTGCACCGGGCGCGTCTTTCATCTCCAACGACAATGAACCGCGTGGTCCACCGGCCCCGCACCAGCCCCTGAAAGGCATGGCGCGCGGCGCTGGCTGCGCTCGAACCCGCACGGATCGCCGGCGCCTGGCGCGCCCGTTCCGTCCGCGTGGTCCGGGGAGCTTTTGTCGCCCTCGCCCTGACCGCGCGAGCGCATCGAGAAATCCCCGGACACTGGAGATGGTCCGCGGGGCGAGCGCTTGGGACGCGGCGAGGATGGCTCCCGTGACCGGGCGGTTTCGCCGGACGAACGCAGGCACAGGGCCCGAACCGCGGAGCCGCGCCGGTCGCGGCCATCTCCTTTTCCGCCCTGTTGCGTACGATTCGCAAGGCGCCGTACCGCGGGCCCACGTCAACCGGAACACAGTCCCATGCCGAACGCCGAAGCGAAGACCGAGACGTACCGGGTCGTGGTGAACCACGACGAGCAGTACTCCATCTACGCGGCCGACCGCGAGCTCCCCGCCGGGTGGAGCGACGCCGGCCACGTGGGCACCCGCGAGGCGTGCCTGGCCTGGATCGACGTGGTGTGGGTGGACATGCGCCCGCTGCGCCTGCGCAAGGAATCGGCGGCGGCGTAGCGGACGGGGTGGCCCCGGCGCGGTACGGCCGGGGGAAGGACTGGCAGGAGAGGGGAATGGCGTCCCTGGCGCGTGGCCTTGAAGCCGGGGCCCGCACGTCCAACCGGTGGTGAGAAAGCCTTATGGTCGACAAGAACGAGTCCAGCGTATCCGCGGCGGCCGCGGCCGGTCCGCAGACGAACCGCATCCACGTCCCCGGCCTGGTGGTGCACACCGGCGAGCCGCCGGAGCTGGCCGGGGCGCAGGACGCGGCGTCGCAGGCGCCGGCGTCCGACGATGCCGGGGCGGCGGGCCTGGGCGAGCTGATCAGCCGCGAGCGCCGGCGGCACGCCGAGACGCGCGCGGCCTCGGAGCCCCTGACGGACGCCGCCGGCGCGCGGGTGTGCTGTGTCCTGTGCTTCAACCGCAACGCCGAGCGGACGGTGGAGGACGCCGGATGAGCGGTTCCGCCGACACCATGCCGGGCGCGCTGTTCGTCCCCGGGCTGCGCGTGTTCTCCGATGAGGCGGAGACGGCTCCGCTGGACGCGGAGATGCGCCGCCGGGTGCTGGAGGAGTTCAACCGCACCGGCGCCCCGTTCCCCGCGGGTGTGTGCATGCACCACCTGTTCGAGGCGCAGGCCGCCCGCACGCCCCACGCGGTCGCCGCGGTGTGCGAGCAGCGGTCGCTGACCTACGCCGAGCTGAACGAGGCGGCGAACCGCCTTGCGCACTACCTGCGCCGCCTGGGCGTGCGGCCCGAGGTGCGGGTGGGGATCGGCTTCAGGCGCGGGCTGGAGATGCTGGTCTCCATCCTGGCCGTGCTCAAGGCCGGCGGCGCCTACGTGCCGCTGGACTCGGCCTATCCCGCCGAGCGGCTGGAGTTCACCCTGCGCGACGCGCGGGTGGCCGTGCTGCTCACCCAGGATTCGGTGCGCGACCAGTTCCCCCTGCCCGAGGGCGTGCGGGTGGTGAGCGTGGACGCCGCCGCGGACGAGATCGCGCGCGAGAGCGCGGCGAACCCCGCCGGCGGCGCCACGTCGCGCAACCTGGGCTACCTCATCTACACCTCCGGATCCACCGGCGTCCCCAAGGGCGTCGCCATCGAGCACGAGAGCGCCGTCGTTCTGCTGGCCTGGGCGGCGGACCTGCACACGGCGGAGGAGCTGGGGGGGATGCTGGCCTCCACCTCCATCTGCTTCGACCTCTCCATCTACGAGCTCTTCCTCCCGCTCTCCCTGGGCGGAAGGGTGATCATCGTCGACAACGCGCTGGCGCTGCCGTCCGCCCCAGCGGCGGACCAGGTGCGGCTGATCAACTCCGTGCCCTCCGCCGCGTACGCGCTCATCAAGACCGGCGGCATTCCCGCGGGGGTGACGACGGTGAACCTGGCCGGCGAGCCCCTGCGCACCGAGCTGGTGGACGCGCTCTACGCGCACGGCGTGCGGCGCGTGTTCGACCTCTACGGCCCGTCCGAAGACACCACCTACAGCACGTACACGCTGCGCAGGGCGGGCGCGCCGGCCACCATCGGCCGCCCCATCTCCAACACGCAGGCGTACGTGCTGGACGAGCGGATGCAGCCCGTGGCCGTGGGCGTGATCGGCGAGCTGTACCTGGCGGGGCTGGGGCTGGCCCGCGGCTACCTGGGGCGCCCGGGGCTCACGGCGGACCGCTTCATCCCCGATCCCTTCGGCGGCGTGCCGGGCGGGCGGATGTACCGCACGGGCGACCGCGTGCGGTGGACGGACGCAGGGAACCTGGAGTACCTGGGGCGCCTGGACCACCAGGTGAAGATCCGCGGCTTTCGCGTGGAGCTGGGGGAGATCGAGAGCACGCTGCGCAGGTTCGCCGGCGTGCGCGACTGCGTGGTGATGGCGCGCGAGGACGTGCCGGGAGAGAAGTACCTGGCCGCGTACCTGGTGGGCGACGCGGAGCACGCGGCGCTCAGGGCGCACCTGCGCGCCACGCTGCCGGAGCACTTCGTGCCCGCGGCGTTCGTCACGCTGGACGAGATGCCGCTGACGCCCAACGGCAAGCTGGACCGCAAGGCGCTCCCCGCGCCGGAGTTCACGGCCTCGGCGGAGGCGTACCTGGCGCCGCGCACGCCCGTGGAGGAGGTGCTGGCGGGCGCGTGGGCCGAGGTGCTGGGGCTGGAGCGCGTGGGCGTGCGCGACAACGTGTACGACCTGGGCGCGCAGTCGCTGCTGGCCACCCGCGTGGTGGCGCGCGCGGCGGAGGCGTTCGGGGTGGAGCTGACGGTGCGCGCGGTGTTCGAGGCGCCGACCGTGGAGGCGCTGGCGCAGCGGGTGGAGGCCGCCCGCGAGGCGGGGCGCCCCGCGCTGCCGCCCATCGTCCCCCTGCCGCGCACGGGCGAGGCGCCGCTCTCCTTCGGACAGAAGCGGCTGTGGTACCTGGACCGCGTGGAGCCGGGAAAGGCCGCCTACAACGTGGCGGGCGTCGCCCGTCTTTCCGGCGCGCTGGACGTGGCCGTGCTGGAGCGCGCGCTCGGCGAGATCGTGCGCCGCCACGAGGCGCTGCGCACGGTCTTCCAGGCGCGTGACGGGGCGGCGGTGCAGGTGATCGCGCCGTTCGCGGGGCTGTCGCTGCCGGTGGAGGACCTGGGCTCGCTGGACGCGGACGCGCGCGAGGCCGGGGCGGAGCGCCGGATCCTGGAAGAGGCGGCGCTCCCCTTCGACCTGGCCGCGGGGCCGCTGTTCCGCCCGGGCCTGCTGCGGCTGGCGGACGACGAGCACGTGCTGCTGCTGACGGTGCACCACGCGCTGAGCGACGGATGGAGCATGGACGTGCTCTACCGCGAGCTGGGCGAGCTGTACACGGCCTTCGCGGACGGGCGCGAGTCGCCGCTGGCGGAGCCGGCGCTGCAGTACGGGGACTACGCGGCCTGGCAGCAGGCGCACCTGGGCGGCGAATGGCTGCGGGAGGAGCTGGGGTGGTGGAAGGAGCGGCTGGCCGGCGCGCCCGCCCTGCTGGAACTGCCCACCGACCACGCGCGCCCGGCGGTGCAGACGTACGCGGGCGCCCGCGAGACGGTCGGCTTTCCCGCGGAGCTGGCGGAGCGGCTGGAGGCGCTGGCGCGCCGCGAGGGCGCGTCGCTGTACATGGTGCTGATGGCCGCCTGGCAGGTGCTGCTGGGCCGGTACGCGGGAATGGACGACGTGGTGGTCGGCAGCCCCATCGCGGGGCGCACGCGCCGCGAGGTGCAGGACGTCATCGGCTTCTTCACCAACACGCTGGTGCTGCGCACGGACCTGTCCGGCGACCCGCGCTTCAGCGAGGTGCTGCGGCGGGTGCGGGAGGTCACGCTGGGCGCGTACGAGCACCAGGACGTGCCGCTGGAGCAGGTGGTGCGCGCGGTGGCCCCCGGCCGCTCGCTGAGCCATGCGCCGCTCTTTCAGGTGATGTTCGTGATGCAGACGGGCGGGCCCGGGCCGCGGATGCCGGCGATCGAGGCCCGCGTGAGCGAGACGCACCCGGGGACGGCCAAGCTGGACCTGACGCTCTCGCTCACCCGCGAGGCGGACGGGCTGGGCGGCTACCTGGAGTACGGCACGGACCTGTTCCAGGGCGCCACCGTCCGGCGGATGGTGGCGCACCTGCACACCCTGCTGGAGCAGGTGGCCGCGGACGCGGACCTGCCCCTGTCGCGCGTGCGGCTGCTGAACGAGGCGGAGCGCGCCGTGGTGGTCCACGAGTGGAACGCCACGGACGCGGCGTATCCCGCGGACGCGTGCATCCACACGCCGTTCGAGGCGCAGGCGGCGCGCACGCCGGATGCGCCGGCGGTGGTCCATGGCGACGAGGCGCTCTCCTACGCGGAGCTGGACGCGCGCGCCAACCGGCTGGCGAACCACCTGGTGCGGATGGGGATCGGCCCCGAGGTGCGCGTGGCGGTCTGCCTGGAGCCGTCGCCGGAGATGATCGTCTCCGTGCTGGGCGTGCTGAAGGCGGGCGGCGCGTACGTGCCGCTGGACCCCGGCTCGCCCGTGGATCGCCTGCGGATGATGCTGGCGGACGCCGGCGTGGCCGCCGTGCTGACGCAGGAGTCGCTGCGCGCCACCCTCCCCGTGCCGGACGGCGTGGGCGTGCTGAGCGTGGACGGCGCGGCCGCGGAGATCGCGGCGGAGTCCGCCCATCGCCCCGCGTGCGGGGCCGGGCCGCGCTCGCTGGCGTACGTCATCTACACCTCCGGCAGCACCGGCGTCCCCAAGGGCGTGGGCGTGGAGCACCGCGGCGCCTGCAACCTGGTGCCGGAGCTGGTGCGCATCCTGGCCCTGGAGCCGGGCTCGCGCTCGCTGCTGCTGGCGCCGCTGCACTTCGACGCCTCCGTCGCCGAGATCTTTTCCGCGCTGGCCGCCGGCGCCTCCCTGCATCTGCCGGAATCCGCCGAAGCGGTTCCCGGGCCGGAGATGCTGGCGCTGCTGCGCCGCGACCGCATCACCCACACCAAGTTCACCCCCTCGGCCCTCTCCGCGCTGCCGGTGGCGGAGCTTCCCGACCTGGCCACGCTGGTGGTAGGCGGTGAGGCGTGCACGGCCGAGCTGGTTTCGCGCTGGGGGGGCGACCGCCGCTTCGTCAACGTCTACGGCCCCACCGAGGCCACCGTCCGCGTGAGCGCCGCCCTCTGCATGCCGGGAGAGGGGATGCCCTCCATCGGCCGCCCCCTGGCCAACACGCGGCTGTACGTGCTGGACGCCGCCGGCGAGCCCGCTCCCGTGGGCGTGCCCGGCGAGCTGTACGTGGGCGGCGTGCAGCTGGCGCGCGGCTACCTGGGGCGCGCGGCGCTCACGGCCGCCAGCTTTGTCCCCGACCCGTTCGGCGGCGAGGCGGGCGCGCGCCTGTACCGCACCGGCGACCGCGTGCGGTGGACTTCCGGGGGCACGCTGGAGTACCTGGGCCGCCTGGACCACCAGGTCAAGATCCGCGGCTACCGCATCGAGCCGGGCGAGGTGGACGCCACCCTGCGCCGCCACCCGGCCGTGCGCGACTGCGCGGTCGTAATGCGCGAGGACGTGCCGGGCGACAGGCGGCTCGTCGCCTATGTCGCGGGTGACGCGGACGCGGACACGCTGCGCGCGCACCTGCGGCGCGGCCTGCCCGAGTACATGGTGCCTGCGGCATTCGTCGCCGTCGACGCGCTGCCGCTGACGGCCAACGGCAAGCTGGACCGCCGGGCCCTCCCCGCGCCGGACTTGGCGGCGGCGGAGGACGCGTACGTCGCGCCGCGCACGTCGGTGGAGGAAGTTCTCGCCGGGATCTGGGCGCAGCTGCTGGGGGTGGAGCGCGTGGGCGTGCACGACGACTTCTTCCGGCTGGGCGGGCACTCGCTGCTGGCCACGCGCCTGGTGTGGCGCATGGGCGAGGTGTTCGGCACGGAGGTGCCGGTGCGGGTGGTGCTGGAGTCGTCCACCGTCGCGCGGCTGGCGGATCGGGTGGACGCGGCCCGCGGGGCCGGCGCGGCG
>DATABT010001066.1:0-3437 GCA_036259455.1 Longimicrobium sp.
CGCAACAAGATCCTGCATGGGCAAAGTCCCCGCGGCGCCTCCTTCGAAATGACAGTTCACGGCGCGTGGACCTCGCGTTGCAACGAAATCCGCGATGAGCCAGATTTCTCAGTCGGCGCCACAGAAATCCTGCACCGGCGATGATCGCGCCGGGCGCCTCCTTCGCAATGACAGCGGCGCGCTACGCGTGCGACGAGGGAGGGGACGAGGATACGCGGCGACCAACAGCGTCCATCGTGCACGTCTCGCCCTCCCTCCCGCGAGCGGTGCGGCGCAATGATGCGTGTCAGGAGGTGGAGCCAGAGTTCAGGACGCGCGGAACGACAGCGGCTCCGCGTCGTCTACGCTTTCGCGGGATGCACGCGCCCTGGCGCGGGGCGGGGGCGCGGTGCGGATCCCGTGCCAGCCGCAGATGTGGCACCGCACCCGCCGCAACGCGGGGTTGAACAGGCGCAGGGGGCGCAGCCAGAACGGAAACGAGACGCGGTGCGTCGCCGAGCCGCAGCGAGGACAACTGTTCATCGGAGGGCGGGGGCGGGGGGACGGCGGAAGGTGCGGACAGCCGGCAACGGCATCATGACGGCGCCGCACGGCTCTTCGTATTGCCGCGCCTCCATTATAGACTGAACGGGCGTGCTACACAACTGTTACGGCGGCGCCTTTGCGCCGGCGCGAGGAAAAAGGAGGACGCGGATCGAGCCCCTTGGTCCGCGTCCTCTCCGTTTCCTCCGCCCGTTCCCCTCCTCGCCTGCTTCCTCCGCGCCTCCGCGTGACCCGTGGGTGGACTACGCGGGCAGGGTGCCGCGAGGGGCCTCCAGAAGCTGGTGGATGCACTCCAGCAGCCGCTCGGGGCTGAAGGGCTTCTGGATGAAGTCCGTCCCCGGCCCCAGCGGGCCGCGGGTGCGCGCCTCGTCACGGTCGTACCCGGAGATGAAGAGCACGCGGATCCCCGGGCGCTCCGCCATCAGCCGCCGCGCCAGGTCGTTGCCGCTCATGCGCGGCATCACCAGGTCCGTCACCAGCACGTGGATCATCCCCGGGTGCTGCCGGGAGAGCGCCATCGCCTCCGCCCCCTCCTCCGCCACCAGCACCGTGTATCCGCCCCGCGACAGCACCCGCTCCGCGAAGCGCCGCACCGCCTCCTCGTCCTCCACCAGCAGCACCGTGCCCCGGCCGCGGGCCTGCGGCAGCGGGGCGGGCGCCTCTTCCTCCTCCGGCTCGGTGGCCCGCGCCACGGGAAGGTAGACGCGCACGCGGGTGCCGCGGCCGGCCTCGCTGTCGATCCACACGTATCCGCCGCTCTGCTTGACGATGCCGTACACCATCGACAAGCCCAGCCCCGTCCCCTTGCCCGCGCCCTTGGTGGTAAAGAACGGCTCGAAGGCGGAGCGCAGGGTGGCCTCGTCCATCCCCTGGCCCGTGTCGCCCACCTCCAGCAGCACGTACTCGCCCGGTACCACGTAGGGATACTTCTCCCGCAGCTCCGGCTCCAGCTGCGAGTTCTCCGTGCACACCATCACCACGCCGCCCTCGGGCATGGCGTCGCGCCCGTTGACGGCCAGGTTCATGATCACCTGCTCCACCTGCGCCGGGTCCGCGCGCACCCGCCGCAGGTCGTCGCCCAGCCGGGTGACCAGCTCCACGTCGTCGCCCAGCAGCCGGCGCAGCATGCGCTCCATCTCGCGCACGGACTGGTTCAGGTCCAGCAGCCGCGGCTGCAGCACCTGGCGGCGGCTGAAGGCCAGCAGCTGGCGGGTGAGCGCGGCGGCGCGGTCGCTGGCGCGGCGGATCTCCTCCACGTCCTCGCGCGCCTGCGAGTCGCGCGGCAGGTCCGCCAGCAGCAGCTCGGCGTTGCCGCGGATGGCCGTGAGCAGGTTGTTGAAGTCGTGCGCCACGCCCCCCGCCAGCCGTCCCACGGCCTCCATCTTCTGCACCTGCAGCAGCTGCTGCTCGCTGCGCAGCAGGGCCTCCTCCGCTTCGCGCCGCTCGGTCACGTCGCGCGAGTTGACCACGATGCCGTTCACTTCCGGGTCGTCCAGCAGGCTCGTTCCCACCGTCTCCAGCACCCGCCAGCTGCCGTCCCGGTGACGCATGCGCAGCTCGGCCACGCGCGGGCGGCCGGGTGCCTGGATGGCGCGCTCGAACAGGTCCAGCATCACGGGCACGTCGTCCGGGTGCACCAGCTCGCCCAGGTAGGTGCCCGGGAGCTCGCGGCGGCCGTAGCCCAGCACGCGCTCCACCGCGGGGCTGGTGTAGCGCAGGTCGCCGTCCGGGTCCAGCATGCTGATCACCTCGCGCCCGTGCTCCAGCAGCGAGCGGAACTCGTGCTCGCGGCGGCGCAGCGCCTCCACCGCCTCGCGGCGCTCGGTGACGTTCTCCACCATCTGGATGGCGTAGCGCGGCAGCCCGTCCTGCTCGCGCACCAGGGCCACGGAGAGCCGCCCCCACACCACGCCGCCGTCGGCGCGCAGAAAGCGCTTGGTGGTCTGGTAGTGGCTGATCTCTCCCGCCACCAGGTCGCCGAACAGCTCCCAGTCCGTGGGGATGTCGTCGTCGTGCGTGACCTGGCTGAAGATGGTTCCCGCCAGCTCGTGCTCGGCGTAGCCCAGCATTCCCTGCAGCGTGTTGTTGGTGCGTACCAGGTAGCCGTCCAGGTTCATCAGCGCCATGCCGATGGGCGCCTCGTCGAACACGGCGCGGAACTGGGCGTCGCCGGTGCGCAGCGCCTCCTCCACCTGCTTGTGGCGGGTGACGTCGATCAGCAGCCCCTCCAGCACGTCGGTGCCGTCCGCAGTCTTTCCTGCCGCGCGCCCGTGCTCCGAGACCCAGCGGATGCGCCCGTCCGCGCGCACCACCCGGTACTCCAGCGCGTAGGGGCGGCCGGCCGCCACCGCCTCCTGCACCGCCTCCCACAGCCCGTCGCGGTCGTCGTGGTGCACCAGGTCGGCGAAGGTGGAGTGGCGCAGCAGCTCTTCGGCGCTGTACCCCGTGAGCTCCAGGGCGCCGGGGCCCACCTGCTCCAGCGTCCAAACCCGGTCGTTGCGGCAGCGGTACGACATTCCGGGAATGACGGCGTGCAGCGTCTCCAGCGCGCGCCGCGACTCCGCGGCCTGCGCGTCACGGCGGGACCTGTCCGCGGCGTAGCGCACGGCGCGCGTCAGCACGGCGGGGGAAAGCTCCGCCGCCTCCACCACGTCCGCCGCGCCCGCCTCCCGCGCGGCGTGCTCCACCCCGTCGTCGCGCGTCTCCGCCAGCAGGACCAGGGCACCCGTCCACCCGCGGCGGCGCGCGCGCTCCAGCGCGTGGGCGAGCTCCGGCGCGGCTTCCGCCACCAGCGCGTCCCATTCGCCGCCCACGAGCAGCTCCGCCGCCTCCGCCAGCGTGGCGGCGGGGCGCAGGTGCACGCCGGCGGCGGAAAGCATTCCGCCCGCGCGCGT
>DATABT010001067.1:0-1879 GCA_036259455.1 Longimicrobium sp.
GCAAGGGGTCATTTCGAAGGAGGCGCCGCGCGCGATTCTCCGCCGTGCAGGAATTCCGTGGCGCCGACTGAGAAATCTACTCTCCCGGGCAGGTGCCGGGCCCCGGTGGACGGACCTCGCCCGGATCCCCTTCTGTTCAGCGAGGCGCCACTCCGAACCTCTTCCCGCGACGCACTCTGCGCCGATCGAAGGACTTTGCCGGCATGACGGGGGGCTGGCTCCACGGCGTGGAACCAGCCCCCGGTCAGGCGAGAAGGTCCTTTGGTCGCGCGCAAGCGGTTGTGTGACTTCGATTTTGGCGCGAGCGCCCTGAATAGAAAGGTGCCCCGCCCGGCGGAGGTGTCCGTCCCCCTCCCCGCTCGTTCCTCGCGGAGAGGGGGAGAACTTCCGTTCATCGCGGCGATCGGAAAGATTGTCGCCTCGCGGGGGCGGATTTATCATGGAACTGCCCGCGCGGCGCACCTCTCGGGCCGCGCATCCCCGGTCGTCTTCCCGTCCCGCTCCGTCCTCCGGAGAAAGGCAGGTCCCGTGAGCATTCTGGCTCCGTCTTCCCCCGCCACACCGGCCCAGCGTCCCGCCCCGCAGCCGCCGTCCCCCAACTCCCAGGGCGGCATCGGGATCCGCACTAAGCGGTGGATCTTCTACACGCTGACGAGCGGCGACGTGCTGCGCGCCCTCTTCACGGTGCTGCGCAGGTGGGCGCCGCTGCTCAGGGTGGGGAGCCGCGTGGTGGTCAGCCGCCACGCGGACGTGGTGGATGTGCTGAACCGAGACGATGACTTCACCATCAGCCAGGTGAACGGGCCGTCCATCGACCGCATCAACGGCCCCTTCATCCTGGGGATGGACCGCGGCCCCGAGTACGACCGCGACCACGCCGCCCTGCGCGCCTGCGCCCGGCGCGAGGACGCGGAGCGCGTGCGCCAGATGGCGCGCGAGGCGTCCGTCCGCGCGATCGACGCGGCGCGGCCGCGGCGGCGCATCGAGGCGGTGCAGCGGCTCACCCGGTCGGTGCCGGCGGAGATCGTCCAGTGCTACTTCGGCTTCATGGGGCCGGACCGCCCCACGCTGGAACGGTGGCTGCGCAACCTTTTTCAGGACGCGTTCGCCAATCCGCTCAACGACCCGTTCGTGCGCCAGGCGGCGCTGCAGTCCGCGGCGGAGCTCAAGGCGTGGGCGCTGCCGGAGATCGCCCGCCGCCGCAACGAGGGCACCGGGCACGACGACGACGACGTGATGGCGCGGATGATCGCGCTGTGGCCCGCGCACCCGTACGCGGACGACGACTGGGTGCGGCGCAACATCGCGGGGTTGATCGTGGGCGCGGTGGATACCATCTCCCGCTTCAGCATCCTGGCCATCGACGAGCTGCTGCGCCGCCCGCGGGAGCTTCGCGGCGCGCAGGCGGCCGCGCTGGAGGGTGACCTGGACCGGGTGCGGCAGTACGCGTGGGAGGCGGTGCGCTTCAACCCGCACACGCCGCTGATGGCGCGCCGCTGCTCCCGGGACGCCGTCGTGGCCAAGGGCACGCGCCGCGAGCGGACCATCAGGGCGGGGACGTCGATGGCGATCGGCACCCTCTCCGCCATGTTTGACCCCGACGGATTTCCCGATCCCAAGCGCTTCCGCATTGACCGCGACATCCGCTCCTACCTGCACTTCGGGTGGGGGATGCACCAGTGCTTCGGGCTGGGGATCAACATGGTGGTGATCCCGGAGATCACGGCCGCGCTGCTGCGCCTGCCGCGCCTGCGCCGCGCGCCCGGAGCCGCCGGACGGGTGCAGCTGGACGGCCCCTTCCCGGAGCGCCTGGTGCTCGAGTTCGACTGATCCCGCCCGCGGGATGACCGGAGCCCCGGGAGGCGTGCTGCCTCCCGGG
>DATABT010001068.1:0-4107 GCA_036259455.1 Longimicrobium sp.
CCGCCGCCTTCTACGCCCGCGACGCGGACACCGTCGCGCGCGAGCTGCTGGGGGCGGTTCTCGTCTCGGAGGTGGATGGCGTTTGCGTCTCCGGGGAGATCGTGGAGACCGACGCGTACGTGGGGCCGCACGACGAGGCCTCGCACGCGGCGGAGCGCTTCGGGCGGACGGCGCGCAACGACGCCATGTTCGGCGCGGCGGGGATGGCGGACGTCTACCGGATCTACGGCATGCACTGGTGCCTGAACGTCGTCACGGGCGACGAGGGCTTCGGGGCCGCCGTCCTGCTCCGCGCCGCGCGGCCGATCGAAGGCATCGCGCACGCGCGCGCGCGCCGCCCCGGCCGTCCGGACCGCGACCTGATGCGCGGGCCCGGCAACCTGGCCCGCGCGCTGGGCGTGGACGGCGCGCTCAACTATCATCCCCTGGACGGCCCGCCGCTCTGGATCACACCCGGCCGCACGGTCCCGGACGCGGACGTCGCCGTCGGGCCGCGCATCGGCATCACGAAGGCGGCGGACTGGCCGCTGCGCTTCTGGCTGCGCGGCGACCCGCACGTCTCCGGAAAGGCCTGAACCACCGGACGATGCGCATCAACCGCATTCCCCTCCTTCTCCCGGGCGCGCTGCTGCTCGCGTGCGGCCGCGGCGGGGATGCGGATGCGCCGCCCGCCGCGCCGCGGGAGAAGGACTCCGTCCAACTGGTGGCGCGGGTGGGGTGTGTGACCGTGGAGCACGTGCGCGTCTACGATCGGCGCACTGGCCGCTCCGCGAAGCCCGGCTGAACGTGAAAAGACGGTGCTGGCGGAGGAGCTCACGGAGGGATGGACGCGGAGCGCACTGGCCGGTCCGTGACGCGCGGGCGCTGTTGCTGGCAAGCCTCACGCGTCGGCGGCGCGCATCGATGGGCGATGGTGAGGGAAGGGCATCTCGATCCGCCGCGAGCGATGCGACGCTCGAACCATCGGGACGCACCGCGTCCACGCGAAGTTCCGCGTACGTGATCTGGACCGCACCGCGACGGGCACCTGACCATCCCGTCGGAGAGCATCAACCGGAAGTCCACCCGCGAGGGTCCAGGGCGCGCAGGGGCACGCCGGGCACGACCTCGTCCTCCACACGCGCCACCTCCACGCACGGCCGCCATCCACCCCGTGTACCGGCGTTTGCCGCCCGACGGGATCATGCGGCTCCGGGCCCCCATGAACGTCCCCCGTCGCCGGAACGCGGCAACTCTCGAATTTGGCAAGCGAGTTCGCGCACCTGGGCCGAGGTGTACGAGCTTGCGCGCCCGCGCTGGCCCCGCTCCGGACGCGCCGGTTGAACTGCCGGGGGGGCACGGTTACATTGAGGCGGTCTACGTGACTTCGCCACATGGCCCGCGCCGTTGGCCCGACCGTCCGGCTGGCCGGACCGGGCCCCTCCGGCAGCATTCCCGCCCCCGATGTCTTCCACTGAAGTTCCGCTCGCGGAAGGAATTACCCGCGAGTTCCTGCTGCACCACCGCCTGTGCCCGCGCGACGTGGCACCGGACGGCATGCTGCTGGTCGCCGCGGCGGACGGCGCGTTGCTCGAGGCGGTGGACGACCTGGCATACGCCTATGGCCGTCCGGTGCAGGTGGAGCCCGCCCCCGCCGCCGAGGTGGAGCGGATGATCGAACGGCTCAGCACGCGCGCCGAGCGGCTGATCGAGCTGGCCCGGGTGCACGGCGACGACGACCTGGCCACCGACGTGCGCGACCTGGCGAACCAGCCGCCCGTCATCCGCTACGTGAACCTGCTCGTGCGTGACGCGTTCGACTCCGGCGCCAGCGACATTCACCTGGAGGCGGAGCGGAGCGGGCTGACCGCGCGTTTTCGCATGGACGGCGTGCTGGCGCCGGCGCCCGAGGCACCCGCGGAGCTGCACCACGCGGTGGTGAGCCGCATCAAGCTGCTGGCCGAGCTGGACATCTCCGAACGCCGCCGCCCGCAGGACGGCCGCATACGCGTCCGCCTGGAGAGCCGCGAGCTGGACCTGCGCGTGAGCACGGTGCCCACGATGTTCGGCGAGAGCGTGGTCCTGCGCCTGCTGGACCGGGGTGGACGCCCCGTGCGGCTGGGGGAGCTGGGGATGTCGCCGGGCGTGCTGGCGGGGATGGAGGCGCTGGCCACCCGGCCGCACGGCATGGTGCTCGTCACCGGGCCCACGGGATCGGGAAAGACCACCACGCTCTACGCCGCGCTGGGGCTGCGCAACGCGGCGGCGGAAAAGATCATCACGGTCGAAGACCCCGTGGAGTACCAGCTGACGGGGGTAGCGCAGGTGCCCGTGCACCGGCAGGCGGGGGTGAGCTTCGGGTCGGCGCTGCGCTCCATCCTGCGCCAGGACCCGGACGTGATCATGGTGGGCGAGATGCGCGACCCGGAAACGGCGGAGATCGCCGTGCAGGCCGCGATGACCGGACACCTGGTCTTCTCCACGCTCCATACCAACGACGCGGTCGGCGCGCTGCCGCGCCTTCTGGACCTCGGCGTCCCGGATTACCTGGCTGCGGCCACGGTGGACGGCATCCTTGCGCAGCGGCTGGTGCGCCGCATCTGCGACGGATGCCGCGAGGTGTACGAGCCCCCACGGGACGCCGTACGCAAGCTGGCGGGAGACGACCTGCCGCCCGTCGTCTTCACTCGCGGCGCCGGGTGTGGCGCGTGCCGCGGGACGGGGTACCGCGGGCGGACGGGGATCTACGAGCTGCTGGTGATGGACGACCCGCTGCGCGAAGCCCTCATGCGCCGCGGCGGGCGGGCGGAGATGCGCGAAGCCGCGCGGCGCCGGGGAATGACGAACATGCGGACGGACGGGTGGCTCAAGGTGCGCGACGGCGTGACGACGGTGGAGGAGGTGCTGCGTGTGGCCCAGGATTGACGCCGTCGCCGTGTGACGGGCGGAGCGCGATCGACGTTGCCCGTGACGCACACGCACCGGGCACCTCCTGGAGCGGGACGCATCCTCGCGGCGTGCTCCGGGTGGTGCGGCCGGCGCGCCGGACCCGCGGCGCACGCGGCTCCGCAACAGAGGGGATGGCGGGCAGCGGCACTCCCCGGACTTCACCTTCCACATGCCCGGGCGCCCCGGGCCGGACTCCCACGCGCGTGATGAGCACCATATCGACAATCTCTGGCCGCGGCCCCGGCACCGGCGGCCCGTTCAGCTCCCCCTTCGATGGCCTGGCCGCGGGACGGGCCGGCCACCGTGAGGGGTCGATCCAGGCGCCCGTCCGTCCGGAATCCGCCGGCGCCGCGCGCCACCGGGCCGCGCCGGGGGAGCGGGTGGCCCGGTGCGCGGGGTTCACGCTGATCGAGATGCTGGTGATCATCGCCATCATCGCGGTGCTGGCCGCGGTCGTGGCGCCGGAAGTGTTCCGCAACGTCGGCGACGCAAACGCCAGCGCGGCAAAGCAGCAGATCGAGATCTTCTCCACGGCGCTGGACAGCTACCGGCTGGACAACCACGCCTATCCCACCACCGAGCAGGGCCTCGCGGCGCTGCGCACCGAGCCGACCGTGGGGGAAAAGCCGCGCAACTGGCGGGGCCCGTACCTGCGCCGCGCCGTGCCCAACGATCCCTGGGGGAACCCGTACATCTACCTGTCGCCGGGGCGCGCGAACCCGCGGGGGTTCGACCTGTACTCGCTGGGCCGCGACGGGCGCGAGGGCGGCGAGGGGGAGGACGCGGACGTGACCTCCTGGGGCGAGCCCGTGGGAAAGTGACGTGAGCGCGGGCACTCTGCAGTTCGCCTATCGCGCGGCGCACCGCACCGGCACCCTGGAGACGGGAACGGTGCGCGCCGAGAGCGCCGAAGCCGCCCGCGAGCTGCTGTTCTCGCGGGGTCTGTTTCCGCTGGAGGTGCGCCTGGAGCACGGCCGCGAGCCCGCCCGCCGGCGCATGTCCACGGCCGACATGGCGCTCGGGCTGCGGGTGATGGCCACGCTGCTGGAGTCCGGGCTTCCCATCGCCCGCGCCCTGGCGGCGATGGAGGAGCTGGCGCCGGCGGCCTGGAAGGCGGCGCTCCCCGCGCTTCGCGAGTCGGTGCGGCAGGGGAACGGCCTGGGCGCGGCGCTCACCGCC
>DATABT010001069.1:0-2268 GCA_036259455.1 Longimicrobium sp.
GGCCTGCGCGGTGCGGCGGCTGTCCTCGCCCATGTCGCCGCGCAGCCGCGGCTTCACCAGCTCCAGGTACCAGTCGGCCAGCTCGCCCCAGAAGAACTCGTAGCCGCGCAGCGCGCATTCCTGCAGCCGGAAGCGCTCGAACGCCTCCGTCACCTCGCGGTATGCCTTCGACAGGCGCGAGAGGATCCAGCGGTCCATCGGCTCGAGCGAATCCCGCACCTCGGCGACCGGGACGCGCGGGGCATCGCCGAGGTTCATCAGGGCGAAGCGGCCGGCGTTCCACAGCTTGTTGGCGAAGTTGCGGCCGGGGCCGAACGCCTCTTCCAGGTTCTCGTAGTTCAGGTACTGGTCCGTGGCCGCGCCGCTGCCGCTGATCACCGTGTAGCGCATGGCGTCGGCGCCGAACCGCTCCTTCACCACCAGCGGGTCGATGCCGTTGCCCAGCGACTTCGACATCTTGCGGCCGAGATGATCCCGCACGGTGCCCGTGAGGTAGACGTCGCGGAAGGGGAGCGCGCCGCGGAACTCGATCCCCGCCATCACCATCCGCGCGACCCAGAAGAACAGGATCTCGGGCGCCGTCACCAGCGTGTGGCCGGGGTAGAAGGCGCGCAGGTCCTCCGTCTCCTTGGGCCATCCCATGGTGCTGAACGGCCACAGCCAGGAGCTGAACCAGGTGTCCAGCACGTCCGGGTCCTGCTCCAGCGCCGCGCCGCCGCACGCGGGACAGGACGCGGGATCCTCACGGGCGACGATGGTCTCGCCGCATCCCTCCGCCTGGCAGTACCAGACGGGAATGCGGTGCCCCCACCAGAGCTGGCGGCTGATGCACCAGTCCCGGATGTTCTCCATCCAGTGCTCGTAGATCTTGCCGAACCGCTCGGGGTGAAAGCGCAGCTCGCCGTCGCGCCACGCCCGCAGCGCGGGCTCGGCCAGCGGCTTCATGCGCACGAACCACTGGTCGCTCAGCCGCGGCTCCACCACGGTGTCGCAGCGGTAGCAGTGGGGGATGGCGTGCGGGTGGTCCTCCACCTTTTCCAGCAGCCCCAGCTCGTCGAACTCCGCGACCACGGCGCGGCGCGCCTCGAAGCGGTCCAGTCCCCGGAACGCCTCGGGCACCTCGTCGTTCATGGTGGCGTCCGGCGTCATCACGTTCAGCGCGGGAAGGCCCGTGCGCTGCGCCACGTCGAAGTCGTTGGGATCGTGCGCGGGCGTCATCTTCACCGCGCCCGAGCCGAACTCCGGGTCCACGTACGTGTCCGCGACCACGGGGATGCGCCGGCCCGTCAGCGGCAGGTCGATCTCCCCGCCCACCAGCGCCGCGTACCGCTCGTCCTCCGGGTGCACGGCCACGCCGGTGTCGCCCAGCATGGTCTCCGGGCGCGTGGTGGCGACGACGAGGTAGGGACGGCCGTCCGGCAGCCGCGGCAGCCCGGGGGCGTCCACGCCCTCCGCCAGCGGGTAGCGCAGGTGCCAGAGCTTTCCCGGGTGCTCCGTCGCCTCCGCTTCCTCGTCGGAGAGCGCGGTGAGGCAGCGCGGGCACCAGTTGATGATGCGGTTGCCGCGGTAGACCAGCCCTTTTTCGTGCAGCCGCACGAACACCTCGCGCACGGCCGTGGAGAGCTCGGGGTCCAGCGTAAAGCGCGTGCGGCTCCAGTCCAGCGAGCAGCCGATGGCACGCAGCTGCTCCAGGATCTTGCCGCCCGTCTCGTTCACGAACTCCCACACCCGCGCGACGAACGCCTCGCGGCCAAGGTCGTAGCGCGTCTTTCCCTCTTTCGCGAGGATGCGCTCGACCACGTTCTGCGTGGCGATGCCGGCGTGGTCCGTACCGGGAAGCCAGAGCGTCTCGCGCCCCTGCATCCGGCGCCAGCGGATGATGGTGTCCTGGATGGTGTTGTTGAGCCCGTGCCCCATGTGGAGCACGGCCGTGACGTTGGGCGGGGGAATGACGATGACGTACGGCTCGCGGCCGCTGTTGGGGTCCGCGCGAAAGTACCCCTGCTCCTCCCACCAGCGGTAGAGCGGGTCCTCGTTTTCCTGCGGGCTGTACTGCGGCGGAAGCGGCTCGGACATCCCTCTCTCGTCTCCCCAAACTCGGCTTGATTCTGAAGCGCGGAACCTACCCCAAGGTATCAGGGCGGTCAAGCGGATTGGAGAGGAGACGGGACAGGGAATAGGGAATAGGGAATAGGGAATAGGGAATAGGGAATAGGGAATAGGGAATAGGGAATAGGGAATAGGGAATAGGGAATAGGGAATAGGGGC
>DATABT010001070.1:0-7008 GCA_036259455.1 Longimicrobium sp.
GGCGCGCGCGGATGGCTGGCGATCGATCCCAAGGGACTGGTGGGCGAGCGCGGGTTCGATTTCGCGAACCTGTTCTGCAACCCGGACCTGGAGACCGCCACGTCGCCCGGGCGGCTCGCGCGGCAGGCTGGCGTGGTCGCCGCGGCGGCGGGGATGGAGCGCGCGCGGCTGCTGCGGTGGGTGCTGGCCTGGGCCGGCCTCTCCGCCGCCTGGTCGCTGGAGGATGCGGACGATGCGACCCTCGCGCTCGCGGTGGCGGAGATCGCCGCGGGGGAGCTGGCCGGCGGATCGGCTGAAGGCGGCAGGACGTGAGATGTGTACTCCCCCTCCCGCCCTCTCCCGCGCAGTTGCGGGAGGGGGGACGAGCCTACAGGAGGCCCGGGGAGGGTTTCAGCAGCGCCCGTGCGGCGGCTTCGGGATCCTCCGCGCGCATGACGGCGCTGATGACGGCGACACCCGTGGCGCCCGCGCGGAGGATGGGCGGCGCGTTCTCGATCGAGATCCCGCCGATCGCGACGACGGGGATGCGCACGGCGGCCGCGACCTCCGCGATCCGCTCGACGCCGACGGCATCCCCCGCATCCGCCTTGCTCCCGGTAGCGTAGATCGGGCCCACGCCCACGTAGTCCGCGCCGTCCGCCTCCGCCGCCCGCGCGAGTTCCGCCGTCTCCGCGGACACGCCGAGCAGAAAGCCGGGCGGCGCGATGCCCCGCGCGGCGGCGACGGGGAGGTCGTCCTGGCCCACGTGCGCGCCATCCGCTCCCGCCGCCAGCGCCACGTCCACGCGGTCGTTGACGAACAGCAGCGCCCCCGCCGCGCGCGTCTCCGCCAGCAATGCCCGGGCGAGCTCCGTCATCTCCCGCGCGGGGGCGTCCTTCATCCGCAGCTGGATGGCCGGCGCGCCGCCCCGCAGCGCCGCCCGCACCACGTCCACCACCGCGCGCCCTGGGCCGCAGTCCGGGTCCGTCACCACGATCAGCCGCAGCTTCTCTCCCAGCTCCATCGTCAGCGCGACGCGGGCTGCTGCTGGCGCTGCGCGCGCATTTCCGCGCGGTAGCGGGCGACCTCGCGCAGGTGCTCGTTGAAGGTGCGCGTGAAGACGTGCGTGCCGTTGGCGCGGGCGACGAAGAAGACGTAGTCGTGCTGCGCCGGGTTCAGCGCGGCCTCGATGGCGCCCTTGCTGGGCGAGGCGATGGGGCCCGGCGGCAGGCCGCGGTGCCGGTACGTGTTGTACGGATCGTCGGCCGTCTGCTCGATGTGGCGGCGCAGCAGGCGGCGCTGGTGCTCGCCAAGCGCGTACTGCACCGTGGGGTCCGCCTCCAGCCGCATCCCCCGCTTCAGGCGGTTGTGGTACACGCCGGCGATGGTGGGGCGCTCCGTCCACACCTTGGCCTCCTTCTCCACGATGGACGCCAGCGTGACGATCTCGCGTTCGTCCATCTCCAGCGCCCGCGCCCGCTCGCGCATGGCCGGCGTCCAGGCGCGCTTGTACTGGCCCGTGAGCTCGCGCAGAATGGCGTCCAGCGACGAGTTCATGGGAAAGACGTACGTCGCGGGATACAGGTACCCTTCCAGCGTGGGCCCGGGGACGCCGTACTTTTCCGCCTGGCCGGGATCCATCAGCCGGGAAAGGATGGAGTCCGCCGGCAGCCCCGTCGCCTGCGCCAGGCGCGGCGCAATGCGGCGCAGCTCCCAGCCCTCGGGGATCACAATCCGCGTCCTGACCACGTCCCCCGTCGTAAGCTTGCGGAGGATGAGGTCGTACGAGGCCCCGGGGCGCACCTCGTACACGCCCGGCTGCAGCTTTGCCGCCGCCCCTTTCATCCGCGCGTACAGCTTGAAGGTGCCTGTCGATCCGATGACGCTGCGCTTCGCCAGCGTATCCGCGACCGCCGACATCCCCGACCCGCGCGGCACGGTAAAGCGCACCGGCTCGCCCTTGCCCTCGCCGCTTCCGCATGCGGCAAGCAGGATCGCCAGAACAGGGAACAGGGAACGGGAAACAGGGAACAGCCTGCAAGGACGAGATCGTCTGCTCTTCATTTCTCCCTCTCCGCCTGCTCCGCCGCGTCGCGGTTGCGCCGCAGGGCCAGATATCCCTCCAGGATCAGCGCCGCGGCCGTGGCGTCGATCTGCCCCTTTCGCTCGCGCACGTTCTTCTTGAGCCCCATCCCCTGAATCGCCCGCTCCGCACGGACGGACGACATGCGCTCGTCCATCCACTGCACCGGCAGCCCCGTGCGGCGTGCCAGGTCGTCGCCGAACTGCCGCACCTCCGCCGCCCATGCGCCTTCCGCGCCGGAAAGGTCGAGGGGCAGGCCGATGACCGCCTCGTCCGCCTCCTGCTCCTGCACGATGGCGGCGATCTCCGCCCACGGCGGGCGCTTGCCCGCGCGGCGCTGCAGCGTGGTGAGCGGCGATGCGATGGTGCGCGTGGGGTCGCTTACCGCCACGCCGATGCGCCGTTCGCCGTAGTCGAATGCCAGGGTGCGGGGCAAGAGAGTGCGTGAGTTCGTCAGTGCGTCAGTGCGGTAGTTTCCGAACGGGGGAGTGTACGAAACGAAAACGGCCCGCGCGAGAGGCGGGCCGTCGTTCAGGCACTTCTTGAGCATCCCACACTCACGCCATAGCGGACGCGCGCACTCCTGGAGGCGGAACGCGACGCATCCATGTCGCGCGAATTCCGTCACTCTCCGCCGTCACGCGTTCACGCCCTCACCCCTTTACCCGCTCATCTTCTACCCCAGCCGCGCGACCGCGTCCTCCAGCGCCGCGCCGCCGCGCACGTGCTCGTACACCTGGCCCAGCACGTCGCCCCGGCCAAAGACCAGACGTGTGCGGTCGGCGCTGCCGCTGGGCACCTCCATCACCGCCACGCCGCTGCCGGCCAGCCGCTCCAGCAGCGCGGAGAACAGGCCCGTGGACAGGTGCGCGCCGCGCGGGCCGCCGCCGGCTTCGCTTTCCACCCATTCCGTCAGCTCCAGCACGCCCACCGCGGGGTGCAGGTCGCGGAACTCCAGCGTCCCCCACCCGCGGTCGGCAAAGAAGCCCGCGGCCGCGCGCCAGAACTCCGCCGGGTTCAGCGAGCCCCACTCCGCGCCTCCGTAGTCGCGCGACAGCCGCTCGCGCAGGCCGCCGTACACTTCGTCGCCCAGCTCGTAGCCGATCTGGCGCAGCACGTTCACGGCGTCCATGGGCTCGCGGTCGCCCACCACGAAGCGGCGGACGGTGCCGAGAAGCCCGGCGGGCACCTGCAGAAAGCGCGCGGGGGCGGCGATGGTGTTCATGGCAGCTCCGTCTGGAGGGATGGGTCCGCGGGAACCTGGGCGGACGCGGTGGATTCAGCGGATCCGGACGATGCGGGCGCGCCCAGGGCGGCGGGGAGCGCGAGGAGGTCGGCCTCGGAGAGCTCCCCGATCCCCAGCTCGCGCGCCCTGGCGAGCTTGGAGCCCGCGTCTTCGCCCACGACCAGGTAATCCGTCTTCTTCGTCACGCTGCCGGCCACGCGCCCGCCGTGCTTTTCGATGAAGTCGCCGGCCTCGCCGCGGCTCATCGTGGACAGGGTGCCGGTAACGACGAAGGTCTTGCCGGTAAAGGCACCCTCGACCGGCTCCGCGGCCTCTTCCGTGAGTTTGAGGCCCGCGTCCTTCAGCTTCTGCACGACCTCCTGGTTGCGCGGCTCGGCCATCCAGGCGTGCAGCGCGGCGGCCATCGTGTGCCCGATGGTGTGGACGGCCTCGATCTCCTCCACCGACGCCGCCATCAGCCGGTCCATCGAACCGAAGTGCCGCGCCAGCGTCTGTGCCGCGATCTCGCCGACGTGCCGGACTCCCAGGCCGAAGAGCACGCGCGCCAGCCCCTGCTGCCTGGACGCCTCGATGCCGCTCAGCAGGTTCTGCGCGGACTTCTCCTTGAAGCCTTCCAGCGAGAGCAGCTGCTCTTCGGTGAGCGAGTAGATGTCGCCCACGTCGCGCACCATCCCGCGCTCCAGCAGCGTGGCGATGGTCCGCTCGCCCAGCCCGCGGATGTCCATCGCCCCGCGCGAGACGAAGTGCACCAGGCCCCAGTAGATGCGCGCCGGGCAGGCGGAGTTGGGGCAGTACAGCATGGCCTCCCCCTCCGGCCGCTCCACCGGCGTCTGGCAGCTGGGGCAGACGTCCGGCATGGAGAAAGGCGGACGCCGCTCCTCGCCTTCCTCCAGCACCGGACCCACGACCTGGGGAATGACCTCGCCCGCGCGCTTGACGATGACCTTTTCCCCCGCGCGGATGTCCTTGCGGCGGATGTCTTCCTCGTTGTGCAGCGTCGCCAGCTTGACGATCACGCCGCCCACTTCGACGGGATCCAGCACCGCGTACGGGTTCAGCGCGCCCGTCCGCCCCACGTTCAGCTCGATGGACCTGAGGGTGGTGACCGCCAGGTCCGGCGCGTACTTGTAGGCCGTGGCCCAGCGCGGCTCGCGCCCGCCCACGATCCCCAGCTCCTCGTGCAGCGAGAGGGGGTTCACCTTTACCACCGCGCCGTCCACCTCGTAGTCCAGCTCCGCGCGCCGGCCCTCGAACTCGTGCACGAAGGCGAGCACCGCCTCCAGGTCCGCGCAGGGCCGGGCCAGCGGGTTCACCGGCAGCCCCCAGGCCCGCAGCGTCTCCAGCAGCTCCCACTGCGAGGCGAAGGGCAGCGGCTCGCGCCCCGCCTCTACCGCGTAGGCAAAGAAGTGCAGCGGCCGCGACGCCGTGACCGCCGGGTCCAGCTGCCGCAGCGATCCGGCGGCGGAGTTGCGGGGATTGGCGAACGTCGCCTGCCCCTCCGCCGCCCGGCGCTGGTTCAGCTGCTCGAAGCCGGCGAGGGACATGTAGACCTCGCCGCGGATCTCCATGCGCCGCGGCAGGGGCGGGCCGTCCGCCCGCAGGCGCAGCGGGATCTCGCGGATGGTGCGCAGGTTGCGCGTCACGTCCTCGCCGATGGTGCCGTTGCCGCGCGTGGCGCCCTTCACCAGCACGCCCTCCTCGTACGTGAGCGCGATGGCCAGCCCGTCGATCTTGGGCTCGCAGACGTACCCCGCGGTCCGCACCTCCTCCGCGATGCGCGCGTTGCGCGTTTCCCAGGCGCGCAACTCGTCGTCGCCGAACGCGTTGTCCAG
This sequence comes from Longimicrobium sp., assembly GCA_036259455.1. Classification (GTDB taxonomy): domain Bacteria; phylum Gemmatimonadota; class Gemmatimonadetes; order Longimicrobiales; family Longimicrobiaceae; genus Longimicrobium. Next base: position 5,141 of record DATABT010001070.1, read on the forward strand.
CGACAGCATGGGCGCCAGGTGCTCCGTCTTTTCCAGGCGGCTGGCGGGCTCGGCGCCCACGCGCAGGGTGGGCGAGTCCGGCGTGCGCAGCTCCGGGTGCTCGCGCTCGATCTCGCGCAGCTCGCGGAACAGGCGGTCGTACTCCTGGTCGCTGCGCGTGGGGGCGTCCAGGACGTAGTACTCGTGGTTTGCGCGCTCGATGGCCTCGCGCAGCTCGGCGGCGCGCGCGGCCAGGGCGGGTGGGTCGGGTGGGGTCATTCCGCGGCGGGTACGGACTGGGAGGCGCGGACCACGCGGTTGCGGCCGCTGTGCTTGGCCTGGTACAGCGCCTCGTCGGCGGCCTTGAGCAGCGCCTCGGGGGTGTCCACGCCCGGGGCGGGGAACGCGGCCACGCCGCAGCTGACCGTCATGCGCACCTCGGTGGCGCCGTCGCGAAAGACGTACTCCTCCACCGCCTGGCGCACCCGCTCCGCGAAGTGGGCGCCCGCCTCCTCGCCCGTGTCGGGAAGGATGGCGATGAACTCCTCGCCGCCGTAGCGCCCCACCGAGTCGATCTCGCGCGCCGTCTCCTTGATGATCTGCGCCGTCTCGTACAGGATCACGTCGCCGGTGGGGTGCCCGTAGGTGTCGTTCACCGCCTTGAAGCGGTCCAGGTCCATCATCACCACCGCAATGCTCTCGCCCGTGCGGGCCGAGCGCTCGAACTCCTCGTGCAGCAGCTGGTGCACGTGGCGGTGGTTGAAGAGCTCGGTGAGGCCGTCGGTGATGGAGAGCTTCTTGAGCCGCCGGTTGGCCAGCTCCAGCTCGCGGTTCTTCTGGTCCAGCTCGTCCTGCAGGGCCTTGATGCGGAGCATGGCCCGCACGCGGGCCTCCAGCTCGCGGAAGTTGTACGGCTTGCTGATGTAGTCGTCGGCCCCGCTCTCCAGCCCCTGCACCACGTCGTCGGCCTCGCTGAGCGCCGTGACCAGGATGATGGGGATGAAGGGAAGGCCATCGTCGTCCTTGATGCGCCGGGCCACCTCGCGGCCGTCCATTCCCGGCATCATCACGTCCAGCAGGATCAGGTGCGGCAGGCTGTCGCGCACCCGCTGCAGCGCCTCTTCACCGTTGGTGGCGGTCACCACCTCGTACCCGCGGGACGAAAGGCGCGCGTCCAGGATGTCGACGTTGTCGGCGACGTCGTCGACCACCAGGATGCGCGTGGAGCTTTCGGCGTCCGGCTGAGCCGTCAAGCGTTGGCCTCCCGCCCGGAGCCGATGAACTTTTCCACCTCGGCCACCACGCGCCGCGGCTCGCACGGCTTGGCCAGGTACCCGTCGCACCCTACCTCCTGCGCCTTGGCGCGGTCGGTGGCGAGCGCGTGGGCGGTCAGGGCGATGATGGGGATCTGCGACGTCGCGGCGTCGCCCTTGAGAATGCGCGTGGCCTCCCAGCCGTCGATGATGGGGATGGAGATGTCCATCAGGATCAGGTCCGGATGGTCCTCGCGGGCCATGCGCACGCCGTCCTCGCCGTTGCGCGCCTCGATCACCTGGTATCCAAAGTGTTCGAGGATGGTGCGGTAGACGGTGCGGTTGTCCTCGTTGTCTTCTACGAGGAGCACCGTCTTGCTGGAGTCCGCCATGCGGAAGTGCCTCCTGATCGGTATCAGCTTTTGGCCCCGGCGGCGCACGGCCGGTGGCGCGCGAAGGGCAGAGGGATAATAATACCCCCGGGGTTCCCCGGTGCAAGCCTGCCCGGCGGTCCCGGGGGCGGCCCGCGGAGTGTCGCGCGGGTGGCACGGCCGTTGCCGCCCGGTGCGCGGCCCCATCCTTTTGCCACACACGGTTTTCCGGATGCAATACGAAGAGCAGGCCCGCAGGCTGGGC
>DATABT010001071.1:0-5440 GCA_036259455.1 Longimicrobium sp.
CGCTCGCGCTCCGGCGGCAGCAGCGACTTCAGGCGGCGGAGCGCGCGCGGGCGTCCGTCCGCCGTCCCGTCACGCACGTAGCCGCCCGGGTACAGCTCCAGGAACTCCAGTCCCATCGACTCGCGCTGCCGCGGATGCGGATGCACCGTGCGTCCCGTGGCGAACTTGCGCAGCGTCTCGTGTCCCATCTTCCACCGGTGCGCCGTGGCGCGATAGCCGTGCAGCTGCGTCTGCTCCAGGGCAAAGTCGCGCAGCACTTCCAGCGGAATTCGGCCGGCGTCGCGGGTGAACGGCGGATCGCCGTCGTTCTGGTGTGTGGTCATTCCTCATCATAGAAAGGCGGCAAGCGGCCGTCAAGCCGCGAAGTACACAAAGGGACGCGGCGTTCCACTGCGTGCGACGGACGGCCGAGCGGATCGGGGAACTCGAAGGTCAAGTCGTTGTAGAAAAGCACGTTGCGCCGCGGCCGGCACGTCTGCCCGGGCCGCGGCTTCCGTTTGGGGCGGAAGGGGCCTTTCCGATGACGACGACGAACCACGATTACCTGGTGCGCGCCACCGCGCTGGACGAGAAGGTGCGCGCCTTTGCGCTCGACGCCACCGGCGTGGTGCGCGAGCTCCAGCGCCGGCACGACACCCACCCCGCCGTCACGGCGGCGCTGGGGCGCACGGCCATGGGCGCGCTCCTCCTCTCCGCGGCCACCCTCAAGGAAGAGGACCAGGTGCTCACCGTCGACGTGCGCGGAGACGGGCCCGTGCGGCGCGTGCTGGCCACCGCCACCGGCCGCGGCGAGGTGCGCGGCCTGGTCGGCAACCCGCACGTCCACGCCGAGAGCCGCGACGGCAAGCTGAACGTGGGCGGCGTGGTGGGCAGCGAGGGCTACCTCTCCGTCACGCGCGACCTGGGGATGCGCGAAACCTACCGCGGCATGGTGGAGCTCATCTCCGGCGAGATCGGCGAGGACCTGGCGTACTACATGGCCAAGAGCGAGCAGACGCCCTCGGCGGTGGGCATCGGCGTGTTCGTGCTCCCCGACCTCACCGTCGCGGCCGCGGGCGGGTACCTGGTGCAGCTGCTCCCGGGGCTCACGGACGACGAGATCGCGGGGATCGAGCAGCGCATCAGCACCCTGCCGCACCCCACGGCGCTGCTGCGCGAGGGCACCACGCCGGAGCAGATGCTGGAGCGCATCTTTCCCGAAGGCTTCACCTTCGGCGAGCGGCAGCCCGTCTCGTTCCACTGCCCCTGCTCGCGCGAGCGTTTCGAGAGCGCCATCGTCAGCCTGGGCCACGACGAGGTGCGCCGCATCATCGACGAGGAGAAGGAGCCGTTCACCGAGGTGGTATGCCACTTCTGCAACGAGGCGTACCACTTTTCCCCCGACGAGATGCAGGCCATCCTCGCCGCCGCGCGCTGAATCCACCGCGGACCCCAAAGGCGCGCATCGGGTGTGATGTGGACGCAAAGGGCCGGATCCCGGGCGGGAGCCGGCCTTTTTCGCGTTCGGTGGATGGGGATCGATGCCGCCGCATACCAGGTCGAAAGAATTGTCACACAGAAAAACAGAGTCGACGCGCCATCTCTGTGCCTCTGTTGCTCTGTGTGACACCACTTCTTCTAGCGGATCTGGTATCATCGTCATCGTCCGGAATCAGCGCCCCGCCGCCTCCTCGGCGCGATCCCCGGCGAACCGCTTGCCGCGCGCCGGAAAGACGAGCACCAGCGAGGAGATGGCGAGGATGATGGAGCCAATGCCCTCCACGGAGCTCCCCTCGTGCACCAGGAAGATGCCGCCCAGGAGCGCCGTCATCGCGATGGCGAACCCCGCGGCCAGTCCCAGCTCCGACAGCCGCATCGCCCGCGCCTGAAGCGCGCGCCGGTGCTCGCTTTCCCGCTCCGCGACCACCACCAGCCGGTCCGCGAGTCCGGGGAGCGTGCGCTCGTACTCCGCCATCACCTCCGGCGGCGGGATGGGCCCGATGAACGCCGTCGCGCGGGCCACCTCCAGCGCGGCAGGAAACATACGCCGCTGACGCAAAAAGGCCGGGTCACTGAGTGACCCGGCCTTTGGCTCTTCGAGAGGGGCAATGACGGCGTGCTTATTCGTCTTCGCCGGCTTCGGAGGCATGGATGCTCCTTTCGGCGAACTGCAGGGCGACCTCCCAGTCACCGGCGATGGCCTCGGCATCGGCCTCAAGACCGCCCCACTCCTGCTCGGCGAGCAGCACACCGCTGAGGTCGAGCGCGTGCGCCGCGCCCCACAGAAAGCTGCGCACCCCGTCGCCGAGCCCCAAGGAAATGCCCATGTGCAATCCCCCTTTCGCGGTTGAACCACGCTGCCGGGAAAGTTGCACACTTCGTTCCCTTCGGTCAAGGCCAGCAAACCCGCCACCGCGCGTACCTGCTGGCCTTTTCGCCAATCCGCGCACGGAGTGGACGCCTCCACGCGGCCTACCGCTCCACGAACGCCGTTACGCGGTCCGGCCCCTCCACCATCACCGACACCAGCCGGTCGCGCCCTTCGCTCTTGGCGCGGTACAGGGCGCGGTCGGCCGCCTCGATGAGCGCCTCGGGGTCCACCAGGTCCGAGCCCACGGCCACGCCCAGGCTGGCCGTCACCTGCACCGCCGCGCGGCCCTCCACCGGCACCCGCATCTCGCGCAGGTTGCCGCGGAAGCGCTCCGCGAAGCTCAGGGCGCCGTCCATCTCCGTGTCGTACAGCAGCACGGCGAACTCTTCGCCGCCAAAGCGCGCCGGCAGGTCCAGGTTGCGCGCGCTGGAGCGCAGCAGCCGGCCCACCCGCGACAGCACCCTGTCGCCCACGCGGTGGCCGTGCGTGTCGTTGATGCGCTTGAAGTGGTCCAGGTCCACCATCACCAGCGCCAGCGACCCGCCCGTGCGCTTCAGCCGCCCCGTCTCTCGCCGCAGCGCGTCCTCCAGCACGTGGCGGCGGGAGAGCTCCGTCAGCGGATCGACCAGCGCCGCCACCTCCGTGAGCGCCCACTGCCCGGCCGTGGCCGTTCCCACCGCGACCAGGAAGACGAGGAAGCCGATCCAGAACACCCCGCCGACGCCCGGAAGGATACGGGCGATGGGGATGAACTCCACGTACTCGCTCAGCAGGTCGTACGCGAGCGCGGCGGAGAACGCGGCCGTCCCCACCAGCAGCGTGCGCGCGTGCGGCGTGGCCGGCGTGTGCGAGGGGTTGGCCGCCTTCCACGCCTGGGCGATGGTCAGCAGCAGCCCCACGATGAGCAGCCCGTCGATCCACTGGTTGAACTCCGCCAGCAGCCGCAGCGGCAGCACCAGCGCGATGGCGAACGCCAGCGCGAAGGCCAGGTTCACCAGCCGCGTCCGCCGTCCCCCGCGCAGCCCGAACAGGCGGTTCACCAGCGACACGTACGCCGGCCCGCCCGCCAGCAGCGCCAGCAGCCCCACGCGGTACGGGTTCATCACCGGCATCACCAGCCGCTCCACGGCTTCGGCGTAGGTGGAGCCGTAGATGGAGATGCACAGGCACACCGCGGCGAACAGCAGGTTCTCCCGCGCGCGGCGGCGGCGGAACCAGAACGCCAGGTGGTAGACGCCGATGGCGAGGAAGAACGAGACGAGCCCGCCGATCACCACCGCGCGCGGGGAGCCCTGCGCGGCCAGGCGGTCGTAGCGGCCCACGCGCACGGGCATCATCAGCCCGCCGTACGCGTAGTCGTTGTAGACGCGCACCGCCAGCACGTGCCGCCCGTCCGCCGCCTTCGCGAGCACGGAATCCGGCACCAGGAAGAGGATGGGCGTGACCCCCTCCACGAACTCCGGCGGCAGGCGCCCGGCGCCCGCCACCCTGACGCCGTTCCAGTACAGCTCGAAGGCGTCGCCCACCGTGCCGAAGCGGATGCCCACGGGCGCGCCGCGCATCCCCTCCGGCAGAACGATCTGGCGGCGGTACCAGCCAAAGCCGTCGTAGTCGCCGATCTCCGTCTCCCACTCGCCGGGGACGTCGATGGTGCGCCACGCGCGGTCGTCGAACTCCGGCCGCGCCCACGCCACGTCGTCCCCCTGGCGAAAGCGCCAGGGGCCGTCCAGCGCCAGCGAGTCCGCGGCCGTCTGTGCGGCGGCGGGCGTGCAGGCCAGGAGCAGGAGCGCGAGAAGAAAGCGGGCGATCACGGCGAGGGGGGTGCGCGGGTACGCGAAAGGCGGCCAAATCTTACGTTCACGACACCGCTGGGTCAAGGCATGCGTGTTCGCGCGCGACTTGCAGAGGGGCGCCCCGGCGCGATACGTTCCGCGCCGCGCAACCCGTTTTGCCGCAATCCGTTCAACACAGACCAGCCAGGGAGCACCGCCCCCATGTCCAGCCTTGCACCCTCCGGGCGCTCCGGGCCGCTCGCCAGCCTGGCGCTCATGGCCGGCCCGCGCTACGGCGAGGAGCTTCCCGTACCCTCCCCCGTGGTCACGGTGGGCCGGGCCGCCGGGTGCGACGTGGTGGTGGACGACGACTCCGTCAGCGCCCAGCACGCCCGGCTGGAGTACGACATGGGCGGCTGGCGCATCACCGACCTGCAGTCCACCAACGGCACCGCGGTCGAAGGCGTTCGCCTGGCCCCCGGCGTCCCCACCCCGCTCCCGTACGGCGTGACCGTGCGGCTGGGCGGCGTGCAGTTGCAGTTTCGCGAGGTGGAGCACGCCGACGTGGAGACCGCCCGCGCCACGTACACCGCGCCCGAGGCGCCGAAGACGCTGCGCGAGGAGCGGTCCGGCGCGCGCTTTCCCGTGTGGCTGGTGCTGATGGTCATCATCCTGGCCGTGGCGATCGGCATCATCGTCTACATGAACGTGATCGCCCCGCCCGCGGCGGTCGGCGCCGCGCCGGTGGCCGATGCGCTCGCGCGGCTGGCGGTCTCCGTCCTGGCGCCGGGAGCCGCATCGCTGTGAAGCTCCGCTGGCGGGCGGCGGGCGGCACCCACGTGGGACGCGTCCGCAAGGGCAACGAGGATGCGTTCCTGGTGGACGAGGCGCGCGGCGTGTTCCTGGTGGCGGACGGAATGGGCGGCCATGTGGCGGGCGAGATCGCCAGCGCCATCGCCACGCGATCCGTGGGCGGCACCCTGCTGGAGGGCGTGGACCGCGGGCTGGCCGCGGACGAGCTGGCGCACTCGATGGTGGATTCCTTTCGCGTGGCGGACGTGGCCATCGCCGAGCACGTGGCGGCCAATCCCGAGACGGAGGGGATGGGGACCACGGTAACGGCGATGGTCGTCTGCACCGACGGCACCTATCGCCTGGGCCACATCGGCGACAGCCGCGCGTACCTGATGCGCGAGGGCCAGCTGGCGCAGCTGACCAAGGACCACACCTGGGTGCAGCGCGAGGTGGACGAAGGCCGCCTGACGCCCAGCGCGCGGGTGAGGATGTGCGAATACCGGTGCTTTCGCGCGGCGCTGGG
>DATABT010001072.1:0-2955 GCA_036259455.1 Longimicrobium sp.
GGCTCCCGCGGGAGGACCTTCCCGCGGGAGCCTTGCAGCGTGAACGTTACGCGGCCGCGTTGAGCACGCCCTGCTGGATCAGGAACGTCACCACGATCGCGAACAGCGCGGCGCCTTCCACAAAGGCGGCCAGGATCAGCGCGCCGGTCTGGATGGTGCCGGCGATCTCCGGCTGGCGGGCCATGCCCTCGGTGGCACCGCGGCCGATCATGCCGATGCCGAGGCCCGCGCCGATCACGGCCAGGCCGGCGCCGATGCCCGCGCCCAGCAGGCCGTTGGTGAGGCCGTTCGCAGCTTCCTGAAGCAGCATTTGTCCATCTCCGTCAAAGGAGTTCATTCGTCTCGGGCACCGCTCGCGCGGACCGTTTCCGGCCGCGGACGCCTGATCGGCCAGAGGCCGCGCGTCCTCCCCGGGCGCCCATCTCCCGGGTACTGTACGACGGGGGTGGAGCGGTCCCCCGCCGGCGGCGCGCTTTGCGGACGGCGCCGCGAATCCGGAGTGCGAGGTTACGGGGGACGGGTCACAGCCATCATCCATCCACCCTGCCTGCAGGCTATTCCCTGTTCCCTGCTCCCTGTTCCCTGCTCAGTGTGCGTGCCGCACCAGCCCGATGAACACGCTGGTCAGCATGGCGAAGATGAACGCCTGCAGAAACGCCACGAACAGCTCCAGGAACGTGATCGCCACCGCCATCAGCAGCGGCGCCGGGAGCACGGCCCAGCTTCCGAACACGAAGATGAGCGAGATGATGGCCAGAAGCACGATGTGGCCGGCCGTCATGTTGGCCATCAGGCGGATGGCGAGCGCGATGGGGCGCACGAACTTGCCCGACAGCTCGATGGGCATGAGCGCCGCCGCCATCAGGTTCCCCGCCACGGGGTTCATCCCCTTGGGCACGAACCAGATCGTGTGCCAGTACTGCCGGGGCCCCACGGCCAGCAGGCCGCCGATCTCCACCACCAGGAACACCAGGAACGCCAGCCCCACGGTCACCGAGATGCCGGCGGTGGCGGTGCTGCCGTAGGGGATCAGCCCCAGCAGGTTGCTGAACAGGATGAAGAAGAAGAGGGTGATGACGAACGGCGCGTACTTCTCGCCGCCGTGCCCCACGTTGGGCATGACCACCTCGTTGCGGATGAACAGCACCATCGCCTCGATGAGGTTGTGCCGCTTGCCGCCGGTGCGCCCCGGCCCCGCGCGCGCCGCCAGCCCCGCGCCGCCCAGCAGCGTCAGGAGCGTGAGCAGCGCCGCGATCCCCAGAAAGAGCGTGTGCTTGGTGGGGGTCATGTCGATGGGGCCCAGCATCCACGATCCCGCCGCGGGAAAGTGGACCACGGTGCCCGGCAGCTCCCACTCACGGGAGTCCTGGATGTGGTGCAGAAAGTCGATCTGGCCGCCGCCGTGGCCGTCCTCGGCCGCGGCGCCGTGCGCGCCCTCGGCCGCGGGGGCGTGGCCCGGGTCGGGGTCGGCGCCGTGGTCCTGCGTGCCGCCCATGGTCTCGACCGCGGCCTGCCCCGGCGGCGTTGCCGCCGTCGCGTGCGTGTCGGCGGTGCCGTGCGGCGGCGGGCCGTGCGCGGGGTCCGCCTGCTGCGGCGCGCCCGCGAGGGCGAGGAGGACTGCGATCGTGGCGATCATCGACTCTTTTCGTTCCGTGCACCGGCCGCCATGGCCACCGGTTCAAGCAGTGTGGTTGCGAACAGCACCGTCACCAGCGAATACAGAAAGGGCGCGGGCTGCAGCCCCGCCGCGGGCACGATCACCAGCGCGCCCACGATCACCAGCAGCAGCCGGCCCAGCAGCCCCACGCCGTACGCCGCCAGCGCGTTGTCGGGGAACGCGAACTCGGCGATGGCCAGCACCACGAGCTGAAAGGCCACGCCCACCAGCACCCCCGCCGCCAGCGCGCCGCGCCCGTCGGGCCGCGCGAGCGCGAGGCCCGCCGCGTACACCAGCGCCCCGATCACCAGCACGCCCACCGCGGCGATTACCGTCCCGCGCTTCACCGCTCCTCCTTGTCGCGCACCACCAGGCGGCGGTACATCCAGAACACGCTCAGGGCAAAGCCCACGAACACGCCCGCCATCAGCAGCCACGGCTCCGTCCCCAGCCGGTCGTCCAGCCACTTTCCCGCGAACAGAAACGCGACCAGGACCATGCCGAACTGGATGCCGATCCCGGCCAGCTGCGCCGGGTCCTGGCCCCCGCCCCTGCGCCCTCCCGGGCCCGGCGAATTCGCCTTCATTTCCGCGTCATTCCGGGTCCGGAGGGGTGGTTGCGAGCCCAATATAGGAGCTTGTGAAATTTTTCGCAAGCAGCTTGTGAAAATTTTCCCAAGGCTCCCGGGGCGGCGGAAAAAGGCTTGCTTGACGCCGATTCTCGCTGGCGTCTAATTTGCCGGTCCGGAGTGATGGAACGCGAACGAACGTTCGCTTCACGTGATGTTCCGGAACCCCCTGCCACCGGCCCCATGAGCCAATCCGTCCCCAGGCGTACTCTGCTGCTCGTTCTCGCCCTGGCCGCCGCGGCGTGCACCAGGCCGCCTCCGCCGGACGGGATGCTTCCGCCGCCACCGCCGCCGCAGACCGTGGCCGCACCGCTGGTCACCTCGCTGCAGGTGGAGACGGGCGACACCGTCGCCCTGTCCCTGCAGGTGACCAACACCACCGGCGGCCCGGTAACCTTCACCTTCCCCTCCGGCCAGACGTTCGACTTCGTCGTGCGCCCCGCCGGCGCGGAGGGGGAGCTCTGGCGCTGGTCCGCGGACAAGGGGTTCACGCAGGCGGTACAGACGCTCACGCTGGGCCCCGGTGAGACCTGGACGTTCGGCGCGCGGTGGACGCCGCCCCCCGGGGCGCGGGGGCAGTTCACCGCCGCCGGCCGGCTGGTCTCCAGCGACCGGCCGGTGGAGACCGCCGCCACCTTCACCCTGCCGTGATGGACGGCGCGCGCGCCCG
>DATABT010001073.1:0-20104 GCA_036259455.1 Longimicrobium sp.
GGTTCATCGCGGATTTCGTTGCACGCACGAAGTCTGCGCCGTGAGCTGTCATTTCGAAGGAGGCGCCCGCGAGGACTTGGCTCATGCAGGATCTTGTTGCGCCGACTGAGAAATCTACTCACCCACGCTCATGGCTGGCCGCACGTCCCGGGACCCGCCTGCGATGCGCCGCACGGAAGCGGGTCGAGGACCGAGCCGTGGGCCGGATCACCAGCACGGGTGAGTAGATTTCTCAGTCGGCGCCATGCGAATCCTGCACGGGCTGAGTTCGGTGCAGGCGCCTCCTTCGAAATGACAGTTCGGCGTCGGGTCTGTTTACCTGCAACAAGATCGACGAAGAACCGAAAAAGATCGAGTTTCACACAGGGTCAACAGGGGTAGCAGAGGAAAAGCGCCGGGAAAACTCCTCTGTTGATCCTGTTGACCCCGTTTGAGGAAAATCAGTTACTCCTCGGCCGCGATCCCGCGGAGCATCACGCGAAGCCAGGCGCGGACGAAGCGGTCGTCGTCCAGCCCGGCGGGGCGGTCGCCCATCAGGATCTCGAAGACCTTGAAGGAGGTGAGGGCGCCCAGCAGCACGGCCGCCGTGGCTTCCGGGTCTTCCACGCGCAGTTCGCCGCGGTCCGCGCGGCCGCGAAGCCACGCGGCGAGGGCGGCGTAGGTGCTCTGCATCCGCCGCTCGCGCACCTCGTCGCGCAGGGCGGGGAACTGCTCCAGCTCCCGGTAGACGATGCGCAGCACGTCGCGGTCGTCGTCCAGCATCTGCATGGCGGCGCGGGCCAGCACGCCCAGCGCCTGGTCCGCCGGGCCGGGAACGGCGCGGATGAGCTCGCGCGCCCGCTCGCCCACGGCCATGAAGTCGTCCAGCCCCGCCGCCAGCACCGCCTCCTTGCTGGGAAAGTGCTTGTACAGCGCCCCCGACCCCGGCGCGAGCCCCGCCGCCGCCTGGATGTCGGCAATGCTGGTGCGCTCGTAGCCGCGCTCCGCGAACAGCCGCATGGCCTCGCGAAGAACGCGCTCCGCCGCGGGCGAGCGCCGCGGCCGTCCGTCTTCCGTGCTGTCGCTCATTCGTTGGAGTGCCTGGGGATCTCAAAGAAACCGCAACTGCTTTGCACGCAGAGCAGCAGAGATGCAGAGAAACAGAGACGAGCCCTCTGCTGCTCTGCCTCTCTGCTTCTCTGCGTGCCATGTCTCTTTCAGTTTGATGGCGCCGCGCCGGGTGGCGGGGTCTCGGTGCTGAGCTCGCGGTTCACGGCACCGGTGCCGGTGGGCGTGCGGCGATGCTCCTCCACCGCGTCTGCCGCCACCTCCGCCAGCGCCGCCTCCGTAATCCACCCTTTGCCGCAGGCGTGGCGCGCGGCGGCCAGCGTGTCGTCCATCAGCAGCAGCGTGCTCCCGGCCTTCTCCACCTCCTCCGCCAGCTTCCTGATCGCCCCCACGCGCTCCGGGTGCGGCGTGACGTTGCGGATGTACACGGCCCGGATGCGGTCCGGGTAATCGTGCACCACGCGGTGGTAGATCTCCGGGTCCTCCTGCCCGCTGTCGCCGATCAGGATGAAGGGCAGGGCGGGGAACAGGTCCAGGATGCGCTCGATGGCCCCCAGCTTGTGGTCGGCGTGCCGGTTGGAGAGCGTCTCCCCCGAGTTCAATCCCCAGTCCCGCAGCATCAGCGGGCCCAGGGGAATCTTCTGGATGGTCAGGAATTCCGTCAGCAGGTCGTACAGGTTCCACGGGCTGCTGCTCACATAGAACACGGGATTGAAGGGCGACTCGCCCGCCCCCTTCTGCAGCGCGCGATAGAACGCCGCCACGCCGGGGAACGGCACCCTCGTCCGCGCGTTGGAGAAGAAGGTCGTGCGCGCCATCCGCAGCAGCGAGGTGGCGCCCGTCTTGATCACCGTGTCGTCCAGGTCGCTGATGACGCCGAACGCGCTCTCCGGCGGCGGGACCAGCACCTGCGCCTGGCACCGGTGCGGGGGATCCGTCGTCGGGTGCTCCAGCTCCATCTCCAGCGTGTGCCAGAGCGCGTTGGGCGCGAACTCCGGGCGCGGATGGACCCAGGCCTCGAAGAACCCCTCGGCGTCCGTCGTCACCGTCAGCGGCTCGGCGCCGGGAACGTGGACGCGCACGCGGGCGCCCGGCACCTCGTCGCTCTCGAAGCGCTGCACCATCGCGGCGATGTTCATCACCACGTTGTGCCCCTCCTCCGCCTTCGGCACGGGATTGCCGCGAAGCACGCGGCCCTTGATCCACCCGCGGTCCGGGCAGCCGAAGCCGCGGTAGGCATCGATGCGCGCGGCGCCGCTGCCGGGCGCGTACTTCAGCCGCTGGGCGTCCACCTTCTCTTCCACCCGGTGGACGAACTTCTGGAGAGAGGCCTTCCAGTCCGCCATGATAGAGTGTGTGAGTGCGAAAGTGCGAACGTGGCACGCGGCCCCGACTGAACACCGGGCACTGGGCACCGGGCACGTGTTCCCTTGCACTGGCCGGATGCGCGGCCGTGGAGCATATTGGCGGCCAGCACGCCCGCCGTCCATCCCGCGCCCCGTCACGCCGCATCCGCCAGACCAACCCGATGGCATCCCACGCACCCGCCGCGGCCCGCGAGCGCCGCGGCCTGCTGAACGCGCTCGGTCTGCACCGTCCGGAGCTGCGGGCCTGGGCCATGTACGACTGGGCCAACTCGGGGATGATCACCGTCATCACCACGGCCGTCTTTCCCATCTACTACGTGCAGGTGGCCGCCGCGGGGTTCAGCGAGGCCGAGGCCGCCGCGCGCTACAGCTTCGCCACCACGGCCGGGCTCGCCATCATCGCCATCCTAGCGCCCATCCTGGGGACGCTGGCGGATTACGTGGCCATCAAGAAGCGGCTGCTGGGCACCTTCATGGGGATCGGTGCCACCGCCGTCGCGCTGATGTTCCTCATCCAGCGCGGCGACCTGATGCTGGCGTCCATCCTCTTCATCCTGGCCAACATCGGGGTGAACGGCAGCTTCGTGTTCTACGAGTCGCTGCTCCCCCACGTCGCGAAAAAGGACGAGCTGGACCGGGTCTCCACCGCCGCGTACGCGCTGGGCTACGTGGGCGGCGGGCTGCTTCTGGCGCTGAACCTGGCGTGGATCCTCAGGCCCGGAATGTTCGGCTTGCCCTCCGGCGAGGGGCTGACGCCGGCGCAGGCCACGCTCCCCACGCGGCTGGCGTTCGTCTCCGTGGCCGTCTGGTGGATCCTGTTCGCCATCCCGCTCTTTCGCCGCGTGCCGGAGCCGGAGGTCAAGCGCGAGGCGGACGAGCACGCGGGGCGCAACCCCGTGGCCGTTGCCTTCGACCGCCTGTTCGAGACGTTCCGGGCGCTGCGCGGCTACAGGCAGGCGTTCCTGATGCTGGTCGCGTTCCTGATCTACAACGACGGAATCGGCACCATCATCCGCATGGCGACGGTGTTCGGCACGGAGCTGGGGATCGGCCGCGGCATGCTGATCGGCACGGTGATGATCGTACAGTTCGTGGGCATCCCCTTCGCGTTCCTGTTCGGCTGGCTGGCGGGGCGCATCGGGACGCGGCCAAGCATCTTCATCGGCCTGGCCGCGTACGTGGGGATCAGCATCTTCGGCTACTTCATCACCACCGCCACGCAGTTCCTCATTCTCGGCCTGATGGTGGGGATGGTGCAGGGCGGCACGCAGGCGCTCAGCCGCTCGCTGTTCGCCAGCATGATCCCGCGCCACCGGTCCGGCGAGTTCTTCGGCTTCTGGGGCGTGTTCGAGAAGTTCGCCGGCATCTTTGGCCCGCTGATCTTCGGCGCCGTCGTTACCGTGGCCGGCAGCAGCCGCACGGCCATCCTGGCGATCGCCTCCTTCTTCGTGGTCGGCGCCTTTCTGCTCTCCCGCGTAAACGTGGAGGAAGGCCAGCGCGTCGCCCGCGCGGAGGAGGCCGCGGCGGAAGGCGGCCTCGCGCCCGAACCGGGGACGGTGGGGTGAAATTTATGAACTTGCCGAACTCCCCTCGCCCGATTAGCACCGAGCGAGTCTCAATCAACGGGAATGTTTGCGACGCCGATGTTTCACTTCGCATGCTCCCCGAGCCAGCAATTGTTATTCGGGGAGAATTCGCAACGGATATATCTAACTACCTCACGTTTAACGATGACGTTGCGACCCTCACCTTAATGGATCGAGGGCTCGATATACCGATCCTCCTCACATCCAGAAATTTCCATAGTAATCAGTGCGCGTTTACAGCCCGTCCTGTCGAGCGGATAATCCTCGGGAATTTGGACCAAGAAGCCGTTCGCGTGGAGTTTGAAGTTCTCAACTTTCCGGAACTTCGGAAGCGAGGTCCGCAATCGGAAGGTGACGCAGATGTTGAATTGCGTGCGGGAGAGTGGGTAATCTATCTCCGCACCAAGAGTGATGCAGGATCTTCTATTCGTGGCCTAAAAGAATCCGGAGGTTTTGCGTCGACGATTTGTGGTACGCTCTGTAAAGCAGACGGAGGCGGATTCGTTTATTCGGCTGCGTCTGAAGTCCTGACTGGTTGCTACAATTTTCTGTCGTTTAGCCGCGGGTTCTGGACGGCTATTGTACTTCCAGTCGCATATGATCGAGCAGGAAGCAAGGTGTGGGAAGAGTGGGCTATGAGAGACTCGACCAGCTGGCGGGGAATCGAGTCTTGGCTCCCTTCCTTTGGAGCGGAAACAATCATGGCGGAAGTATTCCCAGGATTCTGGAAGTACTGGAATGATCCGGGTTGGAAAGAGTCGATCGAGCTTGCTATTTACTGGTACGTAGGAAGTAATAAGGGAGAATCTGGTGCTGAAGGCTCAATCATCCTCACGCAAACTGCGCTGGAGCTTCTGTCGTGGATGGTTCTGGTGAAAGATCGACGGGTACTCGATGCGGCAGCGTTTACTCCCGGCAAGCTCTCTGGCGCTGACAAAATACGGTTACTTCTCCACACGCTTGATATCCCCTTGCCTCTGCCAAGTGGACTCGTAGAGTTGGACAAGGTTCGTCGTGGTCGGAACTGGACGGATGGGCCAGCTGCTTTCGTCGGTCTTCGTAACAGCATGGTGCATCCTGGCGATCACAAGATTTTCATCACAGCACCTGGTCGGGCACGTGCCGATGCAATGGAGCTAGGTCAGTGGTACATCGAACTCGCTTTGCTGCGCCTCTTCGGATACGTGGGGGAATACTCGAGTCGCGTTGCAGAGAGGAATCAAGGAGTACAGCGTGTTCCATGGGAGCGCTGAACGCTCCTGCAAAGCGGCCTCAGCGTCCGATTGTTGATATCGTTGGTATGGCGACAGTGATGCGCATCGTGGCGCTGGGGCTGATCGCATTCGGCGTGTACGCGCTGAGCGTCCACGGCACCGCCGCGCGCGGATCCTGCGCAGGGACGGGGTTCGGTACGCGGGTGGATCGCGGGACGGACGCGATGCTCCGCTTCTGCACGATGGCCGGCCAGGAGACGCAGCCGTGGCGCGGGCGCGTGCTGCGCGGCGCATGGCGGTCGCTGCTGATGGGTCTGCCCCCGTTCGCCGGCGGTTGCGCGCTGCTAGCGCTTTCCGGTTTGATCGAGCTGTACTGACGCTGGGCATCGCGAAAACCTTCCCATTGCAATCCATGTACATCTGGAACGCCGACAGTCTCGCGCTCGCGTTGCGCGCGGGGCGGCTGACGGAGGCGGAAAAGGCGCGGTACTACGCCGCCGGCTCCGTGCTGGGCGCACTGTCCGCGCGGCCGGGGCTCGCGGCGTGGAACACCACCGAGGGCGCGGTGCGCGCCGCGGCGCTGCTGGCCATCATGCTGGGCGGCATCGCCCTGTGCTACCACGCCAACCGCCGCGGCGTCCGCCTTCGCGGATCGCGTCCGCGCGGCCTGCCGCGCGCTGGTCGGCCACGAGATGTCCGCGGATTCGCGCCGTTGCAGGTGAAGCCTCGTTCAACGAGGAACGAGCCGAGACGGGGCTTGTGGCAGTTGGAGCCGCGGATTCATCCGCCCCCCCCGCGAGACCTCCGCTTCCCGCTCCGTAGCGGAACGTTCTTGACGGGGCCCGCTCCACCGCCCGATCATGTTCGCACGGCGAAAACGCATCTTCGCCGCCATCCTATCTATCGTCCGCCCACCCGGCCGGCCACGCCGGGGCCCATCGACTCCCCTCCATCCCCGCGAGCATCCGATGAGCAGAAAGCGCCGCAACCGGCGCCCCGCGCTGCTGGAGCACTTCCCCAGGTTCCGCTGGAAGGACGAGCCGATTCCGGAGACCATCGACCCGGTGGTGGACGATCCCGTCCTGTACGAGCCGTTTCCGCCGGACCTCGTCGCCGACTTCACCGACGACCTGCAGGTGCTCGGCAAGTACCTGCTTCCCCTGTACGTGCTGGAGGACCGCGAGGCGCTGCGCAGCCAGAACGAGTTCCGGCGCGACCAGGTGGTGCTGATCATCGGCGGCGTGATCGCCACCGGGCTGGCGGCGCTCCCCGCCTCGGCGCGGTGGGACGGGTGGAGCGTGATCGCGGGCATCTTCACCGCCGCGCTGGCCGCGTGGGCCTCGCGCTCGCGCGACCTGGCCTCGCAGGAGCGGTGGCGCACCAGCCGGCTCAAGGCAGAGCTGCTGCGCGGCGAATACTTTCTCTTTCTGGGCCGGGCCAAACCGTACGACGACCCGGGATGCCGCGTGCGCAACCTGATGCGCCGCGTGGCTGAAATCCGCAGCGGAGGTGCGGGATGACGGCGCAGATGACGCCCAGGGAAGAGCGCTTTCTGGCGTTCTACGAAGAATACCGGCGCGGCGCGCAGAGCAGGTGGTACCGCAAGCGCTACGACACGTACGAGCGCGCGCACCGGCAGAGCGTGACGCTCACCGCGTTCGTGCTCTTTCTCTCCTCCGCCGCCTCCATCCTGTCGGTGCGGTGGGAGCGTCCGCACCTGTGGGGCGACCTGTACCTGGCGTGGCCGGTGGTGGCGGCGGTGCTCGCCGCCGCCGGCACGGCGGTGGCCGCGTACCGCACGCTGTACGGCTTTCAGGAGAACGCCCGCCTGTACCGCGACGCCGACAACTCGCTGGCCGCGGTCCTCGCCGACTCGCCGGTGGAGTGCCGGGACTGCGCCGAGGCGGCCATCCGCACCCCCGCCGACTACCTGCCCAAGGTGGAAGAGGTGTTCCGCCGCGAACAGGGCCAGTGGGGGCAGCTGGTCGCCCAGATCAAGGCGGTCACCGTCCCCGAGGCCGATGCGCGGGGGCAGAACCGCGCCGCGCCCCCCGCGGACCGCAACCGCGCCGGCGGCGAGGGGGACGATGAAGGGCCGGACGGTGGCAGCCCGCCACCCCCGGCGCCGCCGCCCACCACGCCCGTAGCCGGTGGCGAGGCCGAGGAGGAAGAGGCCGAGCAGCCGCCCACCACGCCCGTGGACATCGACGTCGTGCCGCCCGCCGAGCCCGGCGAAACGGAGGAACCCGTCACCGAACCGCCCCCGTCCGAGACGGCGGCAGGTGCGGAGCCGGAGCCGCCGCCCGCGGATGCGCAGCCGGGCGCGGGTTCGGAGGGCGACGAGGAAGAGCCGCCCTCCGGCGGCGGCGCCCCGGGAGCGGTGGGCTGATGGAAACGGGGCAGGGGCCATGCGGCTCCTGCCCCCTCCCTTGCCGCGCGGGCGCGTGACCTGCGTGGCGCGGACCGCATGATCCAGCGATTCATCCGCTTCCTCACTGTCGCGGCGCTGGCGCCGGCGCTGGCGGGGTGCGCCGCGCGGCTGCCGGCGGGGGATGCGCAGCGGCTGGGGGACGTGCTCTTCGCGCCGCCGACGCAGGCGGAGATGTGCGCGGTGGAGGCCGAGTGGGCGCTGCGCGACACGCGGTCGCACGATGCGCGGGTGGAGTGGACGGGGGAAGGGCGCGGCGGGCGGACGATGGTCCTCTCGCACACGGTGGATGGCCTGCGGCACTACGGCGCCGTCCGCGTCTCCGCGGGCGCGGCGGGGCGCAGGCTGCCCGTGCTCGTCATCGCCCACGGCGGCGACAAGGGGACGTCGGGCTACAACTTCGTCCGCACGGGGCCGCTGTCGCAGGGATGGATCCAGGTGCTGCCCTCGTACCGCTCCGAGCGGCTGGCCGTGCGCCCGCTGCGGCGCTACCGCTCCGCGGGACGCCCCAGCCCGTGGGACCGCGACGTGGACGACGCGATGGCGCTGCTGAGCACCGTGCTGCAGCGCGTGCCGGAGGCGGACAGCGCGCGCATCGCCGTGCTGGGGCGCAGCCGCGGCGGGGGCGTGGCGCTGCTGATGGGCGTCCGCGATCCCCGGGTGAAGGCGGTGGTGGACTACTTCGGCCCGACGGACTTCTACCTGCCGGAGGTGCGGCGACTGGCGGACCGCGCGCTGCGCAGCCGCATCCCCCGGCTCCCCGGCGCCGGCTACCTGGCGGACAGCGTGCTCTTCGCCCTGCGCGACGGGCGCACGACGGTGGAGCGCGCGCGGGCGGAATTGCTGCGCCGCTCGCCGGTGTACTTCGCGCACCGCCTGCCGCCCACGCAGATCCACCACGGCACGCGCGACGACGAGGTGCCCATCGTCCACAGCCAGCGTTTGATGGATGCGTTCACGCGCATGGGCCGGGCGGCGCCGCTGTGGGAGATGAACACCTATCCCGGCGGGAGGCCACCGCCCGCACACGCTCACCGGCGCGCGCGAGCGCACGGACGACTGGCTGCGGCGCGTGGTCGCATCCGGCGCCGCGCCTCGCCGGCCGGTCACCCCCTCCGCCTGCTGATCGTACCGAACGGCAATATCCCCCGCGGTTTCACGCAGAGGACAAGAAACGAGGACGCGGAGACGGCACAGGGCCTCTCCGCGTCCTCGGTCCGTTCCTCCGCGCGATCGTTCTTCAGGCGGCGGATTCGGCGGGCTCCTCCATCATCGCATCCAGGTCCAGCGCGGTGGAGGGGGTGACGTCGGCGTCGAGCACGCGCTGCATGTAGCGCAGGGCCTGCTTGGTATCGATCGGCTCCAGCGAGGCCACGCAGTCCGGCGGCACGTGCACGCGGTAGCCGCGCATGAAGGCGTCGCTGGCCGTCATCAGCACGCAGATGTCCGCCGTGAGGCCGGTGAGGATCAGGTGGCGCGTGCCCAGGTGCTCCAGAAGCGTGGCCAAGGTGCTCTCGAAGAAGGCCGAGTGCTTGGGCTTGAGCACGAAGTAGTCATCGCGCTCCGGCTTGAGCAGCTCCACGATGCGCTGGCCGCGCACGCCGTCTTCCAGGCAGTGCTTGACGACCTCGCGAAAGTCCGAGCGCCACTTGCCGAAGTTGTCGTTGGCGTAGATGATGGGGATGCCGCGCGCCCGCGCCTCCTTCTTGAGCGCCGCGATCCGCTCTGCCGCGGCCTCCGCCGGCTCCACCGCCTTTTCGCCCCCCGGCCACTCCAGGTCGTTGATCATGTCGATGACCAGCAGCGCCACCGGCGACTGGTCGGGCGCGTTTCCGTGCAGGTCCGGGCTTGCTTGCGGCATTAGGGTGCGGGGGTACGAAGTACGAAAGTACGAACCCGTGCAGCCGCGACGGGTGTTCTCCACACGTTACCATCCGCGCCCCGGCTCCGACAGGCCGCTTGCCGGCGCGCCGTCCCCTGGGCGGGTTCGCCGGCGCACCGCCCCACCGCGGGTTGAAGCCCGCGGCTATCAATGCCAGAAGCCCCGCCCTGGGCTCGCGGAGCTCGCCCGGCGGGGCTTCACCTGCCGGATGGTCGGACTCCACGGCCTTGGGGTGATCCGCGCAACAAGATATCACCCACGTGGTGCCATCCTCCCATCGCGGGCGTTGCCACGCGAGCAGGTGAAGCCCCGTTTTGCGAGGAACGAGCAAAGACGGGGCTTGTGGCCGTCATAGCCGCGGGTTTCAACCCGCGGTTACGGGGCGTCCGCCGCGATTCGAAATTGACATCACCCGGCCAATCACCCCTTCACCCCATCACCCGCTCATCCCCGACCCGCGCACCCGGACCGTCGCCCACGCCTCCGCCAGCCGCGTCGCGAGGGCGCGCTGGCGCTGGCGCAGCTCCAGCAGCGCCCGGCCGCGGCGCGCGCGGATGAAGAAGCGCCTCGCCTCGCCCCTGGCGCGCCGCCACATGTCGATCACGATCACCGTCAGGAATGCGACCAGCGGCAGCACCAGGAGCGCGGCGACGCCGATCTTCCACCCCCACCGCCACCACGCGAGCCCCGCCAGCAGCACCGTCCACACCAGGTGCAGCGCGATGCCGATGAGCGCCTTGTACGTCGCGCGGATGTCGCGCGGCGGCCTGGCGCGATCCACCAGTACGCCCGTCAGCCGGTAGGGAACGTAGAACAGCGCCATCCCCACCGCCGCGACGGGAAGGAGCGTCCGCAGCACCGTCAGCTGGCGGAAGGTCCACTTTGCGGCTTCCGCCGCGCTGGCGGAGGCCTTCACCTCCACGGGCGTCATCCGCAGCACCCGAAGCGTGCGCACGTGCTGGTGTACGTCGCGGGCGAGGGCGGCGAACTCCTCCGGCCGCTCCGCGCGCAGGCGCGCCAGCGCCGCCGTCGTTTCGCGCGTGCGTCCCACGCGCGCCGCGGGCGAGGGGTCCGTGGGGAACTCCGCCGAGTAGACCGCCTCCGCCATCTCCACGAGCGGCGCGTCTTCCCAGCGCTCCAGGTTCACCGTCACCGCCTGCAGCGCCGCGTGAATGCGCCCCGTCAGCTCGCGCACGGCCTCCGGGTCATCCACACCGCGCCCCCGCAGCCCCTCCCACTCCACCGGCTCGCCGACGACGGCCAGCGCCTCGGAGCGAAAGGTGTCCTTGCGCCGGAACACCAGGCCCACGGGGACGACGGGGATGGGCCGCCCCAGGATGGCCGCCGCGCCCAGGGCGATGCGCGCCGCGCCCGTCCTGAGCGGCGCCAGCGACGGCTCGCTGTGGCTGAGCCCCTCGGGAAAGATCGCGACCGCCGCCCCCTTCGCGAGCACCTCGTAGACCGCGCGGAAGGTGTCCTCGTTCTTTGCCATCTCCGCCTGGTCGTCCACGCGCCGGTAGACGGGAATGGCGCCCGACCCGCGCACCAGCCACCCCACCAGCGGGTCGGTAAAGAGCGGCGCCTTGGCCAGAAAGCGCACCGGCCGCCCCGCCACGGCCGCGACCAGCGCCGGGTCCATCAGCGAGTTGGGATGATTGGCCACGAGCAGCACCGGCCCCTCCGCCGGCACCTTCTCCCCCGCCATGCTCAGGCGGTAGAAGGTGGTGGTGACCAGCTTCGAGAGCTTTGGAAAGATCGGCAGAAGCCACACGGGCGGCGGATCTGTTCGCGGCGAATACGCTGGGGCGGGCGCGGAAAAGGTAGGCGGACGGAGGCGGATGGGGCAACGGGGGCGGGGGACGGTGCGGCGGGTTTCCAACGGGCCCTCTCCCCCGACCGGCCTTCTGCTCGTTCCTCGCCACGGCGGTCGACCCCACCCCCAACCCCGGGGCAGGGGTGTGGAAAGGTGAGCTCTGTTCGTGGAGCGAAGTTCAACCTCTCCTGGGGTTTTTGGGGGGGTGTGGGCGAGGTTTACGGGCCCGGAGAGGGCGCCCCGCCCAGGCTGTCCACATGAGATGAATTTCTCCCCCCTCTCCGCGAGGAACGTGCGGGGCGGGGCCGGGGGAGGGGCCCCATTACCTCATCACGTTCACGTCGCTCCCCAGATGCTGGGCCCGCTCTGCGCGGCCGGCCCCTGCGGCGGCGCGGCCTCCACCGGTGTGCCCGCGTTGAAGCCGTCCCACGCCTCGCGCAGGCGGAGGTAGAGGTCGTGAAGCGGGGCGCCGGGCTCCTCCCACTGGCCCGGCTTGTCCTCCACCAGGTGGCGCAGCAGCACGAAGCACCCCGTCGCCTCGCCCGCCCGGCACTGGACGGTGAACTGCGAGGGTTCCGTGAACCACAGCGTGGTCGGCATGGCCTCCGCCGTCTCGGCGAGCGAGACCAGGGCGGGGCCGGGGCGCAGCCAGGGCGCCTTTTCGAAGAGCGCCGGCTGGTTGCGCGCCATGGAGTAGATCAGGTTCGAGATCCGCCGCCCCTCGAAGTTCCTGTCGTCGAACACGCGCCCGAACACCAGGCGCCGGATGCGCGCCATGAAGATGCTGGAGGTCAGCGCCAGCAGCGAGGTGACGCGCAGCGTGAGCATCTGCTGAAACTCCGGAATCGTCAGCCTTCTGAAGCTGGCCCATGCCTGCACGTCGATGGTGCTCGCCAGCATCTGGTTCCCCTCGCGCAGCCGCCGGTGCAGCCACCACAGCGCGCCCGCCACGCCCGCGGCGAGCACCCCCGGCACCCCGTACAGCAGAAGGTTCTCCGGCCGCCACTCGCCCTCGCGAATCAGGCGGATGCCGTGCACCGTCAGCACGATCGCGGAGAGCAGGGCCAGGACGAAGAGGAGCCGGCCGGTCCAGAACACCCCGTTCAGCGTGAGCCACCCTCGCTTCGAGGGATTGGCCGGCACGTTGTACATCTCCGTGTTGCGCGCGCTCACGTCGGAAATGATGAGCGTGGTGGCCGTGGAGTCGTTGAACGCCATCAGCAGGCTTTCCACGCCCTGGTTGTCGTAGATGCCGCCGTCCATGAGCGGCAGCCCGCCCCCGAACTTCGGTCCCAGCTCGCCGAGCGCCTGCTGGAGCGGGAACTTCGCCGGCCAGTCGAAGTCCTGCGGAAACACCAGCGGCTCGAAGCCACCCGGAAAGCACGACGACGCGGCCACGATGTCCGCCAGCCGGATGTGCTGCGCCACCGAGCGGGGGAGGGGATAGTTGCGGTTTCCCAGGATGGTCCTGGGCCGGTCGCTGCGGCGGAAGCGGAAGTCCAGGCCCGTGTGGAACTCGGTGGAGTTGAAGATGGCCTCCTCCAGCTGCAGCCCGCTGGCGCCCAGCACCTCGCCGAAGCGCCGGTCGCCGAACAGGTTGGGACGCGCGTACACGTCCGACGCCGCGTGGATCAGGCTGGCCCACTCGCGGCTGGCGTGGTCCCGGTCGCGGGTGAGCCCGTCCAGCGCCTCCGCGATCACGTTGTTGCTGATGAGGTACTTCGAGAACCGGTCGTAGAAGTCGCCGAACGTCCTCCCCTCGATCAGGCTCACCACCCACGCCATCCCGCAGATGGTCCCGCCGCTGACGGTGGAGAGGCCCACGACGCTGGGAAGCAGGCCCACGCGGTCCATGAGCCGCATGGTGCCCAGGTGGAACGCCGCCGCGCGGTATCCGCCGCCGGAGAGCGACAGGGCCAGGTTCCCCAGCGGGCGCTCGGGATCGAACGGCGCCTCGTCCCCGATGGCGGAGGTGGTAGCCGTTTCCGCCGCGGCGGCAGAGGAACGGCCGGATGAGGGGGTGGATGCGGGTGCTGGCTCGGACATCGATGGGCTCCGGACGGGCGGGGGGAGTGGATGGAAGACGAGGAATAGATATCCTCCGTCTGCCATCGGTCAATGAACTCCTCGCCTTTCCGGTACGGATTGTCGCCAGCGCTCCGGATCCCGCGCGTTCGGGGGGATGTGGGGCGGCGCTACTCGCCTTCGAGCACCAGCGCGTCGTATTCCGGGTGCCGGTCGATCCAGGCGCGGACGAACGGGCACCACGGCGCCACCTTCACGCCACGGCTGCGTGCGTCTTCCAGCGCGTGCTTCACGATGCGGCTGCCGATGCCCTTGCCCTCCAGTTCCGGCGGCACCTCGGTGTGCGTGAGGTAGAGCGCGCCGTCGCGCTCCATGTACTGCAGGACGGCCGTTCCGCCGTCCACGGAGAGCTCGTAGCGGCTCTGCTGCTTGTTGTCCGTCACGCTGCCCTGGTCGTCCGCCATCACGTCTCCTTGCTCTGGATGATGTACCGCGCCCGCCTGGATCTCGTGGCGGGTCAACGACCTGGGACGAGCCTACGTTCCCAGGAACCGTTTCGCCACGCGGATGTAGCGCCGGTCCTGCTCCTCCTCGGGGAGTGCCTCGGCGGCTTGCAGCAGCCTGCGCACGTGGCGGTGCAGGCGCGGCTCGCCCCACCGGTAGCCGGTGGCGGCTTCGGCGCTGGCGGTGTTGGCGTCGCGCGCGGCCTCGATGAGCGCCCGCGCCGCCGCCGCGTCAAAACGCGGGTCGTCGCGCGGCGGCAGGCCGAACAGCCCCGGCGGCACGAAGCCCGAATCCTCCTTCACGAACGCACGCGACATTGTCCACGTCTCCGTTTCCAGTTGATGAACGTCGCCTCGATATGCGCAAATCTGCTGCCTCCACCGCGAACTGCCCGGAACTGGCGCGGCGCGGGGGCGATGGCGTAGGATGCCCGTTCCGGCGACAAACCTTTCCCGTGCAGTTCCCGATGCTCCGAATCCTCGCAGGACTCATCCTCTGCGCCCCCGCGCTCGCGGGATGCGCGACGCAGGGCCCGTCATCCGCATCACCCGCAACCGAGCGTGCGGGCGGCATTCCCGTGCTGGCGTGGCACAACTTCACGGACGTGGTCACGCCGCGGGATGGAACGCTCACGGAATCGTTCGCCGACTTCGAGGCGATGATCGCGTTCCTGCACGAGAACGGCTTCCGCTCCGTCTTCCCGGAGAACGCGCGGCGCGGCGATGCACGGCAGGTGATCCTCACCTTCGACGACGGGCGCAAGGAGCAGCTGCGCGCGGCGCAGATCCTGGAGCGCCACGGGATGCGGGGCATCTTCTTCGTCATCCCTGCCCGTGTGGCCAGCGGCGACGCGCGCTTTCTGAACGCGGAGGACCTGGAGACGCTGGCGCGGGCCGGGCACCGTGTGGCCGCGCACGGCTACGAGCACCGCAGCCTCCCCGGCAGCGGCACGGAGGTGGCCGCGTCGCTCGTTCGCTCCGCGCGCATGCTGGGCGAGCGCGCGCAGCCGACGGCGCGGCACGACTTTGCGTTTCCGTTCGGCCACTACACCAGCGAGATCGCCGACGCGCTGGCGGGCGGCTACCGCTACCTGCACACGGTGAATCCCGGCTACTGGGACGGCGCGTCGCCGCTGCTGCCGCGCATGCTCATCATGACCAACGCCGATCGCGCGGTCTTCCACGAGTACCTGCTGCGTGGCGAGCACTATCACCCGACGCTGCAGCCGCTTACGCCGGACGGTGCCGTGGCGGCGAGCATCGCGTTCCGGGCGCGCGGACCGGTGCCGCCGGGGCTGGAACTGTTCGCCATCACGGCCGATGCGTCCGGCCGCAGCTACGTCAGCCATCCGCTGGACGACCTGATGCGCGTTTCCGGCGATACCGTCTGGGTGGACCTGGCCGGGTACATGGCGCGCCACTATCCGCCCGGCCGCGACGTCATCAGCTACGCTCTCGTCACGCGGCACGACGGGGAGATGCGGTACGCCTCGCCCGGCATGCTGAACTGGATCAGCGACCCGATCGCCGCGTTCCGCCCCGCGCCGACGCCCGCCCGCCGCGATACGGCAGGCGCACCGGAGTGAGCCGAGTGAAATGGTGGGCCCGAGCCGCGCCCCCTCCGGGCTCGTAAACCTCGTCCATCTCCCCCAGAAACGCTCACGCTTTACCAGGAAATGGGCCCACGCCACGGTTGTCATTTCGAAGGAGGCGCCGGCGTGATCGCTGCCGGTGCAGGAACCCGTGGGGCGCCGACTGGGAAATCTACTCACCCGTGCTGGTGATCCGTTTCTCGCGTCGCGCTCACCCGGAGCTTCTTTCCGTGAGCGGCCGTAGCCGCCGTGCGCCTTGGGATCGAAACGCAGTTCAACCTCCCCCAGGGGCTTTTGGGAGGGTGACAGCCTGAGCGAGCGGAGGGGGCGCTGGCCCCGCGCCACGGAGCCGGCTCCCCAGCACGGGAAAGAAGGTCCTTCGGCCTCGCGCAGAGTGTTGTGTACGGTCGGGTTCTGCGCGGGCGCTCCCTGAATAGAAAAGACCCACTCGGGCGAGGGCCGTCGAGCGGGGCGTGGCACCTCCCGCGGCGAGTAGATTTCTCAGTCGGCGCCACGGGTTCTTGCACCGGCAGAGATCATGCGGGCGCCTCCTTCGAAATGACAGCCGAGGCGCGAGTGACTTTCATCCGGCGGGGTGCGCGTAGCGCCGAATGACTCAGGATGACGTTGTCAGGTTTATCCGGTCCGCGAAGCGAGCGGAGGGGGCGCCGCCGGGGCGTACGTCAGCGTGACGTTGCCGCAGGGGTGCGGCTGCAGGTCGCGCAGCTCCAGGCGGACGCTCGCCGGCATCCCGCGGAGCATCGGCAGGCCGTTGCCCAGAAAGACGGGGCTCACCACCAGGCGGTACTCGTCGATCAGCCGGTGCTCCGTCAGCAGCGCGACGATGGAGCCGCTGCCGAAGATCATGATGTCCTTGCCGGGCCCGTTCTTGAGCGCCTCGACCTCGCCCGGATCGAACTCCGGGAGAAGCCGCGAGTTGCGCCACGTGACGCCAGTGCGCGTGCGCGAAAACACCAGCTTCTCGGCTTCGTTGATCCACCGCCCCATCGCCTGCATTTGCGGCGAGTGGCGGCCGGGGGCGTGCGGGTCCTGGTCCACGGCATGCGGCCAGAAGCTCTCGAACATCTCGTACGTCCGCCGCCCGAACAGGATGGTGTCGGCGCTTCCCAGGTTGCCGGCCGCCTTCTGGTCCAGCGCCGGCTCCGGCACCACCCATCCCAGCCCGCCGTCCGCGTCCGCGAAGTAGCCGTCCGCCGACACGCGGTTGAACATCACGATCCGCCGCATCCGTCCCCTCCTGTCCGTTCCGTTGGCCGGCGCACCCCGGCGGTTCACCGGCCTGTCCTCCGCGGTCCGCCGCGCGCAGCCCGCGGTTCACACCGCACAACTTGACGCGACGGGCGCGCGGGGGAAAGATGACCGGTTGCGCGGAGCCCCGGACCCTGGAAACCGAACCGATGATGGCAGCAGAGCCGGCCGCCCCGCGCGGATGGTGGAAGTGGTGGCTGATCGCGACGGCGTGGTGGACGCTGCACGGCCTCACCGACTCCATGAGCTACTACCGCATGGTGGAGGCGGCCGGAGAGTCCGTCGCGTGGGAGGTCGCCTTCCGCGCGAACATGGGGAGCGCGTGGCTGTGGATTCCGCCCACCATCCTGGCGCTGTGGGTGGCGGACCGCTGGCCGCTGGAGCGCGGCCAATGGGCGCGCCGCATCCCCATCTACCTGGCCGCGTCCGCGGCGGTCTGCGTCTTTCGCGCGGTGGCCGTCGTTCTCTTCAACAAGTGGGCGAACTGGTACTCCGAGCTGCCCGGGTTCGGCGAGATCCTGCTGACCAGCTTCATCAACAACCTGCTGCTGTTCTGGATGCTGCTGGGCGTGGGGCACGCGGTGGTGTACGCCCGCCGCTACCGCGAGCGCGACGAGCAGCTGGCCCGCGCCCAGCTGAACGCCTTGCGGATGCAGCTGCACCCGCACTTCCTCTTCAACGCGCTCAACACCGTCAACACCTACGTCCGCGCCGATCCCGGCACCGCCGAGCGGATGATCACGCGCCTTGCCGAGCTGCTGCGCCACGCGCTGGCCGGCGGCGGCGCGCACGAGGTGCCGCTGGAGGAGGAACTGCGCATCGCCCGCGCGTACCTGGAGATCGAGCAAGCGCGCTTCGAGGACCGGCTGAGGGTGCGGTGGAACGTGGAGGCGTCTACCCACGCCGCGCGCGTTCCCTCGCTGCTGCTGCAGCCGCTGGTGGAGAACGCGGTGCGCCACGGCATTGCGCCGCGGGCGGCGCCGGGAACCATCGAGATCGCGGCGGAGCGGCGGGACGGCAGCCTGGTTCTTACCGTGCGCGACGACGGCGTGGGGCTGGCGCACGGCGTGCCGCGCGAGGGCGTGGGGCTGGCCAACACCCGCGCGCGGCTGCGGCAGCTGTACGGCACGCGGCAGAGCCTGGAGCTGAGCGGCGGGCCGGGGGAGGGCACCACGGTGCGCGTGAGCCTTCCGCTTCGCCTGGAGAGCTGAGGATGGGGATGGACGATCCGATCGCGGTGCTGATCGCCGACGACGAGCCGCCGGCTCGCCGCGGCATCCGCGCGCTGCTGGAGCCCCACGCGGACGTGCGCATCGTGGGCGAGGCGGGGAGCGGGCGCGAGGCGGTGGAGGCGATTCGCACCCTGCGGCCGGAACTGGTGTTCCTGGACGTGCAGATGCCGGAGGGCGACGGCTTCGACGTCGTGCGCACCGTGGGCGTGGAAAACATGCCCGTTACCGTGTTCGCCACCGCGTACGACGAGTACGCGCTGCAGGCCTTCGAGGCGCACGCGCTGGACTACCTGCTGAAGCCCTACCCGCGCGAGCGCTTCGAGGCCGTGCTGCGGCGCGCGCGTGCGCGGGTGCGGCAGGCGCGCGGCGCGGGTGCTGATCCGCGGCTGCTCGCTTTCGTGCGGGAGATGGAGGAGCGCACGCGCTACCTGCGGCGCATCCCCGTCCGTGTGGGCCCGCGCGTGCGGCTGGTGGAGGTGGAGGACGTGGATTACTTCGAGGCCGACACCAACTACGTGCGCCTGCACGTGGGCGGCGCCTCGCACCTGGTGCGCGAGACGCTGACGGCGCTGGAAGGGCGGCTGGACCCCGCACGGTTCGCGCGCGTGCACCGCTCGCTGATCGTGAACCTGGCCCGCGTGGCCGAGGTGGAGCCGCTCTTTGCCGGCGAGCACGTGCTGACGCTCAGGAACGGCACCCGCCTGACCACCGGCCGCACCTACCGCGCGCGCGTCCAGGAGGCGCTCGGCCTGCGCCCCTGAACTTCATGTCTGCGTGCCAGCTGTTTGCCGGACCTGGCCGAAGGCGATACCGCAAGAAGAAACGCAAGGACGTGGATGATGAGCTTCATCCACGTCCTTCGTCTTTCCTGGAGAACGCGTCTGCGGTTCGCCGGGATGGTTCAACGGTTCGCGGGAGAAGTTCATCCGCCCGACCCAGACTCGTGTTTGTGGCGTTTTCCGCCGCTTACCCTGAGTGCTGACGGTTCGAGCCCCAACCACTCAGGAGCAGGCGGATGAGACGGAATCGCGTTTGGACGATGACGATGCTGGCGGGCGCGGCGGTGCTGGCCGGCTGCGGGCTGGACGAGGTTGCGGGGTCGGGCGCGCGCGCCGCGGCGCAGACGGCGCGGCAGCCGGCGGAGGCGCAGGTCTTTTCGCCGGGCGTGATCTCCGACGCGCGCGAGCAGTGGCGCATCACCTTTACGCCGGACGGAAAGACGGCGTACTTCACCA
Source organism: Longimicrobium sp. (assembly GCA_036259455.1). Classification (GTDB taxonomy): domain Bacteria; phylum Gemmatimonadota; class Gemmatimonadetes; order Longimicrobiales; family Longimicrobiaceae; genus Longimicrobium. Next base: position 19,194 of record DATABT010001073.1, read on the forward strand.
CCAGCGACTTCCTGTTCCCCATCACCCGCCAGGCGACCATCTACGTGTCGCACCTGGAAGGCGACACCTGGAGCACCCCGCGGGTGGCGCCGTTCTCCGGAACGTACAGCGACATCGACCCCTTCCTCTCCCCCGACGGGCAGCGGCTGTACTTCTCCTCCATTCGCCCCGTAGACGGGGTGATGCACGGAGACATCGACCTGTGGATGGTGGAGCGCACCGCCCGGGGGTGGAGCGAGCCCATTCACCTGGGCCCGGAGGTGAACAGCCCCGGCGTGGACGAACTGTACCCCTCCGCCTCCGCCGACGGCACGCTGTACTTCGCCAGCGGGCCGCTCTTTCCCCAGCCCGGCCACCACTGGGACATCTACCGCGCCGAGCGCCGGGGCGACGGCTTTGCGCCGCGTGAGGCGCTGGGGCCGGGCGTGAACACGGCGCCCGTGCCCGGCGGCGGGCTGCAGGACGCGTGGGAGTTCAACCCGGAGATCTCGGTGGATGGAAAGACGCTCGTCTTTGCGTCCCTGCGGCCCGGCGGCTACGGGCTGGGCGACCTGTACGTGAGCCACCTGGAGCGCGGCGAGTGGACCGCCGCGCGCAACCTGGGCCCCCTCGTGAACACCGCGGCGGACGAGTACCACCCCACCGTCTCCCGCAACCGCCAGACGCTGTACTTCGTGCGCCGCGCCTTTCCCGTGCGCGGCAACTTCTACCACATCCCCACCGGCGCCCTGGGCGGCCTGTAGCGCGCCCGGAGGGGTCACACCCCCCGCCCACTTTCCCCAGCACCCCGGACCCCAGGGCTCCACGCGAGTCCACCTGGCTCGCGCGGGCCCACCCCGGCGCGCCTCGGTGCGCCGGAAACCCCAACCCGAGGAGGCCAATATGTGCTGTGATCGGCCAGTCCGCGCCGG